>JANMNK010000058.1:0-6178 GCA_031373875.1 Pirellulaceae bacterium
TTCCAAACAATCCAGAAATCGTTCGTCCTCAGGACAAAACGGAACTAGTGTAGGTTTTCCATAAAGCGACTCAATTTGGCTGATAAAGCTCAATAGCGAATCGCGAAGCTCAGGTGTTACGCGGTCCTTGGGGAATTCCCTCAGCGTCAACAACACTCTACCTTCGGGAATATCGTCCGAAGAATCAACCGGTAACTGAATTCCCCAGTCTGTCCCGTAATGAACATCTGTCGAAATCTTTCTCGCCATTTCGAAACCTTCCTGCGAACGGATCGATGGCTTAAGCCAACGAAGATAGGTCTCCAGAGTGGATAGAGCGACCTTACTCGCCCGTTCGTACGTGCATCCAAAATCGATGCCCGATGCCGTTACTGTTTTACCGCAGCCAAGTGCAGCAACGACTTGTCCCGCGTTGAAACCTAGCGGCAAATCGCCTCCACCAATATGCAATCCGACTACCGACGGGTCTTGAAAGATGGCTTGCTCGGCTTGATGAATTATCGGACAACGATCATAAGGATACCAATTCCAATAACCTTCAAAAGCGCCTCGTTGTTCGACACTGATGATGACGTCAAAGTGCTTTGAGAAAGTTTCATATTGAACTTGCAACAAGGCTTCGTCGCCGACGTTGCCGCGACCGAAAAATCCCGACAGTACAATCTGGGAACGAGACTTGGCAGACTTGAAAGTTGGCTCGGAGGTGCCTTGTGAAAAGGAACTAACGATTTGGTTCTTCGTGGGGCGCAACAAGTACAGACCTTGCTCACCCATTCGTTTGGCTTGGACGACGGAAAAGCCACTTTCGCGCAATAATCGTGAGAATTCTGTCGCGGTAAAGGAATTGAACCAGCCGTTCTCAGCCCTAACTTCTGGCGCGGAATTGTCGCCTAGTTGATAGCTGCATACAACTTGGATACCCGCACTGCCAAGCAGCGTTAGCAAATCTTGCGGGCGTTTCAAATACTCCAAAACGCCAAGCAGAACCGCGTAATCCGTTTTCATCAAGAGACTGGCCGGCAGTGGCTCGACATTCAAGTCAACCACTGTGGTTCGATGGTCGCGTCGGACAATATCAACGGGAATGTAGTTACAGTCCTTGACGACTTTTTCTACAGCCATCTGACCACAACCAATGTCGATCAGTCTGACTCCGGCAGGAATCCATTCGGAAATCTCTTTGGCTCGCTGGTCCCACTCGATCGATAATTTGCTGGTGTCACTCCAGCGTTCGATATCAGAAGTCCCATTTTGGTCAGCAATCGTTGCGGTCATCGTCATTCTCCAGATCGTTGGGCGTTCATTGCAAGGAAAATATGCCCGCCGTGTGCGTGTTACGTCAATAGATGCTTGCAGATCGCCTTTTCCCGTCCCATCTGTTAGCAGCACACTAACTCACAATGCGCGATAAGTCATCGTGGAACACTAAAGCCGCTGATCAAACCAATGCTAGCAATTTTGAGCCTGTTCTATTTTTCGAAAAGGAATAACTTTCGCAGCGACTATGAACAGCGACTACCAGTCGGGATTGACTCGAATTAGACCGTCGCGTCATACTCTCGACCGAAAGGACAACTAATTGTGCGGGATCAGCATTTCCCGATGGTTTAATCGCCATAGGGCCATGACGTCCAGCACTTTGCAAAATGCGATTTCACAGTTTTTATCGAATGACAGGTAACCAAGGGGGAGTATTCATGGGAACAGGGCTTTTATCATTTGGTAGTTGGCTAAAGGGTCGCACTGCAAAGCCATCGCGTGAACGTGAAATACTTGACGAGTTTTCTCGCGAGCTGGACTTAGTAGAAACACAAGTTCCGATGTTACATGGATACTCACGCATCGATCCATACGTGATCGACGTGGATCAAGCTGGCGTTCAGTACCAACTGATCATCTATCACACAGAGTCGAAAGCTTGGTTCGATAACGATATCAAAGATGCTGCTTTGGTTTACTCGCAAGACGAAGCATTAGTTCAGCCGGGTTTTACGGTTTTTGACCTTGGCTGCAATTCCGGCTTTCTCACGAATTGGTTCGCAAAACGCGTTGGCCCCACGGGTAAAGTTCTGGCATTCGATCCGTTTCCTTGGAATACGTTAGCGACTCTATACTCTGCCAAATTGAATGGTTTTACGAATGTGCAATGCCATACTTTGGGTATCGCTGACACGTATCGCAAGATTCAAATTCCATTTTGCGATTCGAAAACATACGAAAACTCAGAGGTCGCTTCCGACCATACTTTCACGGCCAAACTCGTGCCTCTCGACGAATACAAATCGCTTCGCCCGGACTTTATCAAGGTCGATATCGAAGGTGCTGAACGAGATTTGTTAAAGGGAGCCGATGAGATTTTGAAACAAGATCCAAAGCCGACTTGGTTCCTTGAAATACACAACGAGTACATTCAGGCAGCAGGGCAGGACCCTAACCAAATCGCTGTCGACTACACGAATGCAGGCTATGATTGCCATATTGGCCATCCCCGAGGCCCTGCGTTCGCTCCTGCTCAACCACTTCCCAATGGCTGTGCGCTCTTTGCGGTACCTCGACGAAACAAGTGAAGCGTTCCAACCTAGAGTTTGGAATAGTCAAAATGCGTCGGTCTTCTCGGTTTTGATTGAGAAAACCGTACGTTAACCGGCTTCGGCTAATTTCGATAACCCTCATTTCTATTCGAAACGCAGCACTAGCTTTACACGTGTAACGCCTATGAACTGACGTTGACTTAACGGAGTGATTCGCCCAAGATTTCCATTCGATTCGCAGGCAACACCAAAGTCCTGTGAATCGAATGACCGCGATGATAGGTGCCCGGCCCCAATACCTGTCGGTTGTTTCGATTGGAATTCGAAACGAATTGATATTATTTTCATGGATGAGAGTATGACTTCGAAACCTAAACGCGTATTGCATGTTTCTACGTGGCAAGTTCCCTGCGGTATCGCTACGTACTGTGATAATCTCGTCAAGTCGTTGGCCAACCACGACATCGAAAGCCGTATTGCACCAGTTCATCCGTCGGACTGGGAATACTGTTTGCCGCAAGACATTTTGGAGTGGCGTGAGAGTGTCGTTTCTGCTGCGGAGAGTTGCGACCTCGTTCATATCCAACACGAGCACGGCCTCTTTGGACATAGCCGAGGAACCAAGTTTGCCGTCAAGCAATTCGGAGCACTTCTCCGATCATTGAAAGATCGCAAGAAACCTGTCGTCACGACCTTTCACACGGATATCGTTACGGGACCCCGCAAGAAGTTGCGAACCGTCGTCGACCGTTTCCGCAAAAAACGCATGTGGATCAAGCACGTCGCTCGACAGTTCGGTGACCACATGGGGCAAGCCCGCGCCATCGTGCACAGCATGGGAACTCGCCTCTCGTATGTTAAACATGGATTCCCAGCACAATCGATCTTTGTCGTGCCACACGCCTGTTTGCCACCAAAAAATATTACTTTGGGTCGTGACACCGCCAAAGAAAAACTTGGACTACCCGAAGATGCCAAGCTGCTAACCATTTTTGGTTTCTTGGGACGTTACAAAGGTCACGATTTAGCCATCGAAGCTCTAAAGTACCTACCGGAAAACTATCATCTCGCCCTGGTCGGCGGTATGCATCCCGAAGCGCGTGATGACTTTCTCGATGTCGTCCTCCAATCGATTCCCGAGGCAATTCGCTCGCGCGTAAAAGTCACTGGCTGGGTCGAATCGTCTGTCGCCGACCTTTATTACGCGGCCACTGATGTCTGTTTAGCGCCTTATCGAGGCGACACGCTATTGTCTGCTTCGGGTGCAGTTACCTGGGCCCTCAGCTCGGGGCGCCCCGTCGTTGCAAGCAAGATCGAAGCCTTCCAAAACGTTAATCGAGGAACCGATTGCATGTTCCTCTTTACTCCAGAACGATTGGCCGAATTGGCTTGGGCGGTGGAAAAGATCGTTAGCGATACTTCGCTGCAAGAACGGCTGATTCGAAACGCGCGAGCGTATTGCGAAGAACACTCATGGCAAACGACGAGCAACAAGGTGCTTCAGATCTACGATCGGATGATGTCGCCAGCGGGCTATTCGGCAACAGCAAACCAGCCTTCGGCAAGGATTGCCGCTTGATTTTTCACGAGTTGCTACATGTGCATTTAATCGCGGGATGCGAAGGATTAGGCAGTGAATAATTTTTTTCGGGCGATTCGAGATTCGCTGAATCATTGGCCAACCATTGTCTTGGCAACGGTGTGCTCATTAGGTGTTGCTGCTTTGTGGAGCGCCAACATCGGCGCGCTATGGCCAGTCATCGACACAGCATTGCACGGAAAATCCGTGCAGGTTTGGTTGGCCGATGACATATTCAAATCGGAGACAAAGATTGCTGAACTGCAAGCCGAAGTTGCCTTAGCTCAGCAGCAAGGCGAGGCGGCCGACGAAGATAAACTCGCAGAAATCAAGTCCGAGCAAAATAAAATCTCCTACAGCAATCGAATGCTGTCGTGGGCTAAGTGGGGGTTGCCCGCTGATCCGTTTCAGACAATTTGCTTTATCATGGGCATCTTGGTTGTCAGTACACTGGTAAAGCATCTGCTGCTTTTCGCGAACGAGTACTTGATCGGCATGGTGTCGACCAGCATCGTTCGAAATCTTCGCATTCGGATATTCGACCAAGCGTTAAACTTCGACCGCAAAACTTTTCAGGCCTACGGAACGAGCGGACTTTTAGCGACAATCACGCATACCGCAGAATCGTTGTCGGTAGGATTGATCAGTTTCTTTGGGTCGGCAATCCGCGAGCCCCTGAGAATCATCGGATGTCTGATCGGAGCAGGTTTAATTTGCTGGCGACTATTGCTGCTCAGCCTCGTTTTGACACCCCTGTTCGTCGCTGTTTTGACGTGGTTTAACCGAAGCGTTAAATCGATATCACGTTCACTCTTGAATCGAAACGCAAGTTTTCACGAAGTCATCCTCGAAGCGTTGAGCAATATCTTTACCGTCCAAGCGTACACGATGGAGGATAAAGAGCGCGAAAGGTTCGCAGGTTCAACGCGCGACATGCAGTGGTGCGGTTTGCGAATGATTCTCTATTCTGGACTGAGCAAGCCATTTACGGAGCTAATCGGTGTCGGAATGATTGCGATTACGATTTGCGCGGGAGCTTACTTGATCGTGAATGGCGAAACGCACATCTTGGGATTGAGGATTTGCGACCAACCCATGACCATCTCCGGCTTGCTCATATTTTTTGGATTCCTTGTTGGAGCCAGCGACCCGCTGAGAAAACTTTCGGGCGTCTTTACCAATATCTATGGTGGCGTCATGGCTGCAGAAGCCATCTATCAGATTCTTGACTATCCAATCCAAGTCCAAGAACCCAAAGACCCCAAATCCATTATCGGCAATCACAAGTTGATGGAAATCGATAACGTGTCCTTCCACTATCAGTCAGGTTGCCCTGTCCTGAAGGATATTAACCTCCGAATTCCTTTCGGCAGTACCATCGCCATTGTGGGTGCCAACGGAAGCGGAAAATCCACGCTGATTCAACTTCTTTGTCGCTTCTACGATCCGACGGAGGGCAAAATCTCGCTTGACGGAATCGATTATCGCGAGCAAAAAGTTGTCGACGTTCGACGCCGAATCGCACTTGTCTCCCAACACACGGAATTGTTCAATCGAACGGTCTACGAAAACATTTTGTATGGAAACCCAAGCTGCTCCAAAGAAGAAGTCGAAGCGGCTGCGAAACTGGCTCACGCACATGAGTTCATTACTACCGCATTACCCGAAGGCTACGAAACGGTCGTGGGGCAGGGCGGGCAACGGTTGAGTGGCGGTCAACGTCAACGAGTTGCTTTGGCTCGAGCAATTCTCAGGAAACCAGAGATTCTTATTCTAGACGAGTCGACTAGCCAAATTGATATGCAAAGCGAAATTCAAATTCGACAGTCGCTGGCCGAACTCAAAGGCTCGTGCACGATCATCATTATCACGCACCGAGTCGCTTTGCTCGAATTGACCGACGAAATCTATGAAGTGAGAAATGGGCAAATGGGTAGGATGGATGCAAGCCAAGTGATGGCAGCATAAAAAAGACGAACATGCACTGCGGTGCGTTTGTCGGAAAACCTGCAGACGATTCGTTAAGGACCGGCTCGAGTTTTATTGTCGGAACTCAGTATTCTTGGTA
>JANMNK010000127.1:0-4181 GCA_031373875.1 Pirellulaceae bacterium
CGGCGACGGAGTTCTACTCGGCCAGCACAGTCAACACACGCGATGCTCGCGGTACCAGAATCGGCAATTACTTGTTAGTCGATCGATTGGGTGAAGGAGGATTTGGAACCGTCTGGCGAGCGGAACAAACGGAACCGGTCAAACGCGAAGTGGCTTTGAAAATTCTCAAGCTGGGCATGGATTCACGTGAAGTTGTTGCGCGGTTTGCACAGGAACGCCAAGCTTTGGCGGTGATGGACCATCCAGGCATTGCCAAAGTCCTTGACGCAGGCCTTACCGAAACGGGTCGACCTTATTTCGTAATGGAACTCGTTCGCGGCTCTCCACTGAACGCTTACTGCGATGCACACAGACTCGATATTCGGACGCGATTGACATTGTTCATTCAAGTTTGCTTGGCCGTGCAACATGCACATCAGAAAGGTGTCATCCATCGCGATCTAAAACCTTCCAACATTCTTGTCACCGACTCCGATGCCGGTCCGCAACCCAAGGTAATCGACTTTGGAATTGCCAAGGCCACGACCGAGACGGTTTCTGAAGTAACGATGCACACGCGCGTTGGCCAGTTCATGGGAACGCCAGCCTACATGAGTCCCGAGCAAGCCGATGGACTTATTCATGATCTGGATACGCGTGCCGATGTCTATAGTTTGGGCGTCGTGTTGTATCAGCTTCTCACGGGGCATTTGCCGTTTGACACGAGCAAATTGCGAAGCGCTGGGCCAGAAGAAATTCGACGAAAGATACGTGAGCAAACCCCGGCTCGACCATCCACTCAACTAAAATCGCTCGATCTCGAGAAACTCGCCAAGCTTGCAAAAACGACCGGCCTTGACTCGCCTCGCCTCATCGCATCGGTGCGTGGCGATCTGGATTGGATCGTCATGAAAGCTTTGGAAAAGGATCGAAATCGTCGATACGAAACAGCTCAGGATTTTGCAGCGGACCTTCGACGTCATCTTGCCAAGGAACCTGTACTCGCGCGGCCACCTAGCCCTGGATATTTGTTTCGGCGATTCGTCGCACGGAACCGTGGGGCCGTTGCTGCTGCGGCGTTGGTACTCGCAACTTTGATTGTCGGTTTGGCTGTTTCCACATCGTTGTTCTTTCGCGAAGCCGCCGCGCGAGTCAAAGCGGATCGCGAAACGACCAAGTCCCAGCAAATCGCGAAAATTATGAAGCAGATGTTCAAGTCTGCTGGACCGTCCGTTTCTCAAGGGCGCGACGCAGCTTTGCTGATTGACATTTTGGATGCAACATCGAAACGGTTAGTAGCCGACCTAGAAACGCAGCCAGAAGTCGAAGCGGAGTTGCGATCGGTCCTTGGTGCGACTTACGAAGACTTGGGAGAGTTTTCCAAAGCGTACGATATGTTCGATCGTGCTTTGACATTACGTCGAGGATATTTGAACGACAACGATCCTATCATCGCCGAGTCACTTTACAATTTGTCATCAGCGCTTGACTATCTCGACCGACTCGATGAAGCCGAAGTCGCACTTCGGCAATCCATTGCAATCGAAGAGAGACTCATTCCCAAGCCAGAATTGCGGATAGCCGAGTCGCGTGAATTACTGGCTTGGCTATTGATTCGACGTGGGGATTTATTTGAAGCGGAGAAGGAAGCTCGGGCCGCACTGTCCATGCTTGTCGGAACATCCGATGAGGCACGCACGATGCGAGCAAACACCCTCATGACGCTCGGATTGGCAATGCTCAAGTCCGCTCGGTTTGCCGAGAGCGAGACGGCGCACCGTGAAGGCTTGCAGATCACACGAGATGTGCTTGGCGAGTTGCACCCCAAATACGTAACGGCTATGAATAACCTCTGCCATGTGCTTGTCAAAGTTGGGAAATATGACGAAGTAGAAAAGCTGGCAAACGAAGCACTCGTCATCGAAGAGAAGATCAACGGCAAGCCGGTAGGAACGTGTACCGATGCGCTACATAAAGCCCTTGCGGCAGTCCACGAAAATCGTCACGAATATTCCGAAGCAATCGCAGATCTAGAACTTGCCCTGGCTGCGGCAATCGAAGTCTACGGCCCGAATCACCGTTTCACCAACGACAAGCGATCATTACTGGCCCGCATGCAAGTTGTAGCAGGGCAACTGGACGAAGCTGATGAAACGCTGAAAGTCGCTCGTGAGTTGGGCGGAGGCGAGTCTGCCGAAAATTCCATCGAAGTCGCTTCGGCAGCCTTAGCGCTGGCTCGCGGCGATCTTGAAACTGCGGAACGTGACGCAAGAAAGGAACTCGACCGCGCGAAGGCTGCAACATTAACACCATCGGTGGAAATGGTAGACGCCATGCAAGCCTTGGCGGCAGTAGCGTTAGCCAAAGGCGATCGCAGTCAAGCTGAGTCGCTGCTGCGAGAAGGGCTCAAGATCATGAAACCGGAACTGAATGCGCAATCACCGTTGGTGAAATCACTTCAAGCCGACTTGGCGAAAGTCACGGACGGTGCAAATTAAGGCACCTATACGCCGTGCGGGCCGAAGTGAGGGACGTGTTGTTGAGTGAACCGCAAGGCGATGGCTGCGGGTTGTGCATTCGATCAGCACCGGCGGCTAGCGACTTGCCGCACACAAAACCTCAAATCTGAACGCGCGGAGCATACCTTGCTACCCACGGAACAGCAGGCTCACGCCTGCTCCCCAAGATCAGCTACTGAGAACCCAAGCCATACACTTTCCTCATGGTCTCCGCATACTCAGCAAGCGACTCGAGACCCATCTCAGCCCTAAGCCGATCCACATTCGCCGGATCCGCAAGCGGCCTTGGTCGAAGCTGGCCGTCAACCACCGAGAACTGAGTGCCATAGACCTGCTTCTTACCTTCGGCCAGCAGCACGCGATCGGTCAAGTAAGCAATGTTCCTTTGCGAAATATCATCCTTCGGTAATTTGGTCATCAAATCCAAACATCGTCGCTGGAATTTGGAATCGAGATCGGCGTGCTGAACGAGCAGCCAAGCATCATTTGCTGCTTCTGCACCGACAAGCTTCTTCGTTGGCCAGCCATGCGTGTCGATGATTTGCTGCATCCATTTCGTATTCTCTTGGTCGATCGTTTTGATTTTATCCACGATCACCTCGAACTCCGCTTTCTCGGATTCGCTGAGACTGTCCCCGTGCAGCAGTCCGCTTTGACCGTGAGCTTTCGTCCATTCGGTAACAGCGTTTCGAGCCTCCTGATCCACTTTGGTGCGTCGAATCAATTCGACACGAAGCGACTCAAGTTGCACTTGCTCTTTTTCTGCACCATCATCAACGAACGCAATCGGCCAGCACAAAACGAACGACAACGCAACAAGCAATCTGATCATAAGAATTCATCGCAATAACAATGTCGCAAAACAGACTTCAGGATTTGCCCGATTCCAGGATCGATTTGAGAGCGGCCATTGCTTGATGCGTTTGTTTAGGAAGCGACATTCGGATAAGCGGCGTCATCAGCTTACTAAAAAACGTCTTTGGAGTGATTGTGATAACGTGCTTGAGTCGAGAACCCGACGGCAAGCGGGAAACGTTGAAGTCAACGACCACTTGCATCATTTTGTCGTAATATTCACACGTGAGTTTTTCATTGGGAACTCGCGCCAGAATCGTGCCGTCCATAACTCCTTTTTGACCACCCTGTTTGTAGTGGTACTTCATCTTTTGCCCCACCGCGTTTGGCTCTGCCGTTAATTTCTCGATGGCCGTGCAGGGACCAAGCCATTCGGCGGTTCTAGGCAAGTCATCCAGCAAAGCAAATGCTTGTTCCGGGGAGCATGAGACATCAACGGAATGTTCGCAACTTATCGACATAACCAATGCTCCTCAAATTTTCAGTGCAGATTGTTTTACAGCATTTAGGTGAACCAACGAGAGGGAATCATATCAAGAGAATGTCCAGAAAAAAAGACAACCCTCGAAAACCACTCCTCCAATTGTTAGTTGGAGGAATAGATTTTCGTGAAGGGTTGTCTGTTTAATCAACAATCGAGAACTGGACTGTGACAGGAATTACAAATGTACGTTGACTTCGCGAATCAGCAAATTGCTGAGTCCGCCGGAGCCATCGGTCAAGGATACTTCGATAACGCGTTTGTCCGTCGTCGAAATCCCTTGGGTGTGGAACTGCAACGATCGGAGCAACGTGATGACATTGGCCCGAGTTGCATTTGCGTTTAGG
>JANMNK010000192.1:0-2486 GCA_031373875.1 Pirellulaceae bacterium
TTCCAAAATATTCGCCAGACTGGAATCCCGACGAAAAAGTTTGGAACCACCTGAAACACCAAGAACTGATACGACATCAGGCAAAAACCAAAGACGAACTCACGAACCTGACTCGCAGGAAGCTGCAAAGCATGGCCCGACCTCCAAGCCTAATGCGAGGGATCTTCTTCCGCTGCTGTGTTGCAGAACTTTTCGGATGAGCCATACGGGAAACAGTCCTTCGTCTACACGAACTTGAGTGCTAGTCGAATCTTGCGACTTCAATAAAAACTTCGATGCCTCTACCTTGAAATTGGCGGACTGCCTCATTGAGTACGCCTTCCATCGCCCCAAGAAGGCGCTCGGTTAGATTTGTTCAATTGAGATCGCGTCGTTGGGTAATAAAGCACCACTGATTAATTGTTTCAAACAAATTGTTGCGCTACGACCCTCTTTATGTCAGTGTTCTCCGCCCGCTGCATTGTGCAACGGGACTCGAACCGCTCTTTCGATCCGGAGGAAAAGAACATGATACCAAGGGACTCGTCGAATCCTGCCTACGTCTTGCTACCCAAGGACGTTCAGATACCAGCCATGGGCTCCACTGAGCATCTCGATGATCCACTAGTAGTGCTGAAATATTTTACGCCAGACAGTTCATTTAGTTGGTACGTCACCGAGTATGATCCCGATGAACAATTGTTCTTCGGAGTCGTTGTCGGCCATGAACGCGAATTTGGATATTTCTCGCTCGATGAGCTTGAATCAATTCGCGGTCCGATTGGACTTCCCGTTGAACGCGATCTGCATTTCAAGCCGACGCCAGCGTCGCAATGTAAGTAATCGAAGTCGAAAGACCGGTTCGATTGCCCCAGTCCTTCGCGATTGGGGCATCTTTTCTTTTTGAGTGGAATTGCATTTCCTTGCACTTCGAGCGCTTCTTAGGCATGGTGTGAATGCTCTGCTCGCATCGAGCAAAGCCCGCGACAGCGGCTACTTGTTCATTCACATTGGAGGGCAAAATGATGCTCGTGAAACGAACCGATGGAACTTGCTCGAATTGCGATGGCCAACTCAAAATCATTGACGCTGATGATGCAACAATGAGCGTCGAGTGTGCGGATTGCTGTGAAGTCACCGTAGTTGAGCCCGATGCTTTTGGCGATGGTTGCATGGTGTATTACGTCAGCGTGATGACCGATCCAGACGCCTTTGAAAGGGGGGACTAGGATGGACCCTGACGCAACACTTCGCGATCTACTCGATGCACTATCGGTGCAAGAATGGGATCGAGTCGAGGAACTTGCCAATGCGTTGCTTCACTGGTTGGAAAACTCCGGATTTCCGCCGATGACGCTTGGCGCACAGTCACTTGGCTTAACTTGGCATCGATCCATCGCGACATTTGTCTGTCGCGAAGCGCTTCTACTCGCACCCAGTGCTGGAAAGCGAGGAAAGTAATGCTTCACAGCGATCGAGTCTGGTGTGTCGTTGAAGTTGCATTGCCGGAAACGTTGGCCGAAAAGTTGTCGAAGCATACTTGGTGTTGTTGCATGGCTTTTCGGATCGGTGATTATTTTTGGCTCAACGACTCGACGTCACCGGACCGAGCCCAAGAGTATGCCGTGTTGAAACGAATTGGAGATAACTTTTTCATCCAAATCGAATCGATCACGTTCTCGTGGTGCGATCCCGATCGTTCCCTTGAATTTATTCAGCGAACGCTCGACGGCGAATTCGATACGACAGATTGGTGCCGACCCGTGAAACCCTCGCTCGAAGTGCCTGAACATCACGGCCGTTGTCAACATTGTGCTTGAGTCTTTCTCAAGTGCTACCGCCCTGCGTTCCTGGAACGCAGGGCCTCTTTCATGTGATTCTGGTTGCGCTTTCCGAGAAAGTACGTCAGGATTGCAATCCGGTGATTCCATTTTGGAATTACCGATCGCCTGAGAGCCGAATCTTTCACATCGTCGAGAACTGGAGAAATACCCATGGAAAAAAACAGTAAGCCAACGACTGAAAAGCCGCGTCAGCAGCGGCAACAACCCGAAAAGAAGATTTCCCTTGCCGGAGGAATTGGTGTCGCCATTTGGTTGAACACCGCCGAAGCCGATGAGGGACAACGACAATTTCGCTCCATAACCATTGCACCCCGTCGATACCAAGACAGGGAAAGTGGTGAATGGAGGGACGCGAAGAGTTTCAATGCAGGTGACCTGCCCGCATTGATCTTTGCACTAACTAAAGCTCAGGAATTCTGCTTTGAGCAGCCGATTCCCGGATCCGACTCAATGAGCGACGATAGCTCGTCGCATGAAACCCCGTTTTAGCCGCACTTTAATATCAGGTTCTCAGGCATTGCCCCGTGCTCGTCGCACGGGGTTCTTAAAGATTCGCTTGTAAAGTCGTTGTTCCGCGTCTTAGATTTCACTGTGCATTTCAATTCGTTCTTCCAAATTGAATTCTAGACGTCTTTCGATCTCGGGTGATTGGCATGCTACTAT
>JANMNK010001188.1:0-14889 GCA_031373875.1 Pirellulaceae bacterium
TGGTCTTTGCAGGCACGACAGTTGTAGCAGGTAAAGGGCGAGCGATCATCGCTTCGACGGGCATGGAAACGGAGATAGGAGCAATCGCGGGGTTGCTTCGACAATCCCCCCAAGGCCAAACTCCCATGCAGAGGCGCTTGCAAGAACTAGGGCGAGTTCTCGTGACGGGATGCTTGGTTATCGTGACGATTATTTTTGCCATGCAGATCTATCGCGGAGAAAAGCTTGTAGAAGCTTTTCTCACCAGTGTGAGTCTCGCCGTCGCAGCAGTTCCCGAAGGATTACCGGCCGTTGTTACTGTGACTTTGGCTATCGGATTGCAACGCATGGCGGCTAAAAATGCACTGATTCGAAACTTGCCTAGCGTCGAAACACTTGGGTGTGTCGACGTCATTTGTACCGACAAAACGGGCACCTTAACCAGAAACGAAATGACGGTTCGGCAGTTGTGGGTGTCTCGCAATCGCTGGCAAGTTTCCGGCGAAGGCTTTTCACCCGCCGGCGAAGTGCAGTGGACAGGAGAGTCCGCCTCACTTCCAGATGCAGGTGGACAACCGCGCGATCAAAGTACGCGTGCCGAAATACTCAAGCAAGATTTGGCTTTGCTGACTCGAGTTGCCGCAAACTGCAACACGGCGCAGTGGTCTTGGAAAAGTGAGGAGAATCGAGCAATCTCGATTGGCGATCCCACAGAAATCGCCCTATTGGTTGCCGCGTCAAAAGTGAATAAGGCTCAATCCCTTGCCAAGAGCAAACCGTTGCATGAGATCCCGTTCGACTCGGATCGCAAAATGATGTCGCAAGTCTATCGTTGGTCGGACAGTGAAATTTTTATGCTTGCCAAGGGTGCGCCTGAGGTAATCATGGGACGCTGCACCAAGATTCGAGAATTTGGCGTCGATCGTCCGATGACAAGTGAGGACGGGAAAGCGATCGAAGAGGAAAATAATTGGTTGGCAAACCAAGCGTTGCGAGTACTCGGCCTCGCGTACCGAATAGTGAAAGATAATCCTGACGATTGGAAAGTGGAAAGTGATTTTACTTTTGTCGGTTTGGTTGGAATGATAGATCCTCCGAGGGCCGAAGCAAAGGAGGCAGTCGCACGATGCAAGGAAGCGGGGATTCGTCCTGTTATGATCACTGGAGATCACCCACAAACGGCCTTGGCGATTGGTCGAGCGTTGAGCATTGTGGATAATAAGTCGTCCGTGCTGACAGGCGTCGAACTAGATCAAACGAACGCAGAACAGCTCAAAAAGTCGGTTACAGAATTTTCAATTTTTGCACGCGTTTCGGCGGAGCATAAATTAAAAATTGTCGACGCATTGCGAGCGCGGGGCCACGTGGTGGCAATGACGGGTGATGGAGTTAACGACGCTCCGGCTGTCAAAAAAGCAGATATCGGAATCGTCATGGGAATCACGGGAACGGACGTAGCCAAAGAAGCGGCTGACATGGTTTTGACGGACGATAATTTCGTCTCCATCGTCAACGCCGTAGAAGAAGGTCGCGGGATCTACGAAAACATTCAAAAGTTCCTGCACTTTCTTTTGGCATGCAATATCAGCGAAGTCCTTTTCATGTTCATTGCAGTGCTGATCGCGTGGCCATCGCCATTGCTGCCAATTCAAATTCTTTGGATCAATCTCGTCACCGATGGAATCCCTGCGTTAGCCTTGGCAATGGAGCCAATTGAAAAACATCTCATGTCGCGTAAACCAAGGTCGCTCAATGAATCCGTTCTGCCTTTATGGAGAGTAGGACTGATCCTCATGCATGGATTTCTAATGGCTGCAGTCGCGTTATTTGCCTATGCCTGGGTACGATCACAACCGGGCGCGAAGGCGATCGACGCAACAACAATTGCATTTTGCACGATCACGTTGTCCCAAGTTTTTTTCTCCATCGGTTGTCGCAGTTTTAGTAAAACAATGCCCCAGGTAGGCGCTTTCACGAATCCAATGCTGCTGGTTGCGATCGGAACTAGTGTGGCTATTCAAATCGCCGTTGTAACGTGGCCTTGGTCGGCCCATATTTTGCAAGTTCGGCCGATGTCGCTAGCCGAGTGGGGCATGGTAATTGGTCTAGCATTTATACCGGTCACCTTGGTCGAGCTAGCGAAGCTACTGTTTTTAGGTCCGTTAAAAGGATTGTTAAACCTTACATCGGCTGTTGCGACAAAATAGCGCAAAGGCCAGTTCGATTTGGCGACATCCCAATCCAAAGTCGCAACTCACTTGTCGATTATAATAACGACGTTGAATCTGCAATCTTCAATGACGAAGTCCAGGTATTTACGATCGTGTTTATTAAAAAATGGAACGATGAAAGTTCCGAAGCAAAACTAGATGAGGCAGGTTGACCCGCTAATGAACTTGCCAGACTGTCGGTTCCCCCGTTTTAGATTTCCATACATGTCGAATTCATTCGCATCCAACAGACGATCCCGTTTCGCAACCTTCGTTCGCGCTTGGTACTTGGCTTCGCTGGGGCTCCTGTTCTGTGTTCAAGCTAAGGCCGATGATTTGGATGGGAAATTGCTTTATCAGACTCATTGCGCGACCTGTCACGGTGAAAATGGCCAGGGAGTGGCAGGGGCTCGCCAGCAACCGCTGTACGGCGATCGTTCGCTTGGCGAATTAGCCGAATATATCGACCGCACCATGCCCGAAGGAGAACCGGAGAAATGCGATGCCAGCCAATCCCAGCTCATTGCAGAATACATCCATGGCGCTTTCTATACCGAAATCGCTCGTGTGCGAAATCAGCCTCCGCGAACTTCGTTGCTTCGACTGACCAATCGGCAGTACCGCGAATCGATTGCGGATCTGTTCAGCAATTTTCAAGGTCGTGGTAAATGGTCAGAGGAGCGAGGTTTGACCGGAGCTTATCGAGACGGGAAATGGAAAGGCGATCTTAATCGCGTCGATCCCGTAATCGATTTTCACTTCGGCGAAACAGTTCCCGATGGAATCCACTCGGAAAAGGAAGACTACGTTATTCAATGGCAAGGAGGAGTTCGAAGTCTTGAACATGGCGACTACGAATTTTGCGTCAAGTCGACCAACGGTTTTCAATTGTGGCTAAACGATATGAAAGTTTCCTTGATCGATGCCGCAGTTAAATCGGGAGATATGACAGAACAGAGGGCTTCGATACGACTATTGGCGAATCGCGATTACCCAATTCGATTGGAGATGAAACGTAGCAAGTCAGAACAGGGAAACGTAACCTTAGAATGGAAACCCCCCAACCAGTCTCGCCAAATCATCCCGAGAGAAAACCTATCGCCTGGCTGGTTTCCTCGAGTTGTCGTCGTTCGTACACCGTTTCCTCCTGACGATAACAGTTATGGTTACGAAAGAGGCTCGTCGATTTCAAACGAGTGGCAGGAAGCTACCGTTCAAGCGGCAATCGAAGTCTCTGATTTTGTCGTTGCCAATATCCAAGAGTTAGCCAACATCAAAGAATCAGATGCCGACCAGCGAACTGAGAAGCTACAGGATTTCTGCCGCAAATTTGTGCATGCCGCTCACAAAGGCAGGCTTTCTGATGACGAAGCCGCCACTTTGGTGAACAGTTATTGGGATAACAATGTTTCCGAAGCGACGCGAATCAGGAAAATAGTGGTTCGGTCATTGTTGTCACCGGAATTTGTCTACCAACCCGCTGCCTTCGATCGATCGCCCCGTGCGGTTGCGTCGAGGCTTGCGCTGAGTTTGTGGGATTCCTTGCCTGACCAAGAATTGTGGCAAGCCGTTTACGAAAATCGGTTGCAGACGGAACAGCAGATTCGCGCTCAAGCAGATCGTATGGTTCGCGATGAACGGGCAATTTCTAAGTTAAAATATTTCTTAGCCCGTTGGATACAACTAGATCGTGTGACGGAGATTTCAAAAGACCAGGAGCTTTACCCAGAGTTCGATTCCGGTTTGATTTCTGATTTGCGAACTTCGCTCGAAAAGTTTTTGGACCATGCCGTTCGGCAAGAGAACGATGACTATCGGCAGCTTTTATTGGCAGACTTCATTTTTGCGAACCAGCGGATCGCAAAGTACTACGGCATGGCTTGGCCCGAAGGCGACGCATGGCAGAAAATAGCTGTCGATCCAAAGATTCGTTCCGGAATACTAACGCATCCGTACTTAATGGCCGGATTCGCCTACCAAAAATCGAGTTCGCCAATTCACCGGGGCGTGTTTTTGGCTCGGAAAGTTCTAGGTCGACACTTACCGAATCCGCCGGTGGCAGTAGCCGCGTTGGACGAAAGCATCGACCCCAATCTGACGACTCGTGAACGTGTTGTGTTACAAACCAAGTCTGAATCCTGTCAAGCGTGCCATACCTTAATCAATTCCCTAGGTTTTAGCCTCGAAAACTACGATGCAGTCGGGCGATTTCGCGACCAAGAGAAAGATAAGGCAATTGATGCCAGCGGTCTCTATCGCTCGACGTCCGGTGACGAAACACGATTCGTAGGTCCCCGAGAACTAGCACAGTTCGTAGCAGAGCATCACGATGCCAGAGAAGCGTTTGTAGAACAGCTATTTCACCAAAGCAATCAACAACCCGTTTTTGCTTACGGGACAGAGCGATTGAAAGAATTGATGACGGCTTTCCAAGTACAAAATTTTAGTATTCGGTCAGCCTTCATGAACTGCGCCATCATCGGAGCATTGGGTGTTCCGGAGGCGAACGACAACCGAGTTGCGCAGTAGAACGTCGCAACAACGATTAGAACCTGCATGACCGATTTGATCGTGCAGAAAGAATCGAGTGCTAAAAGCGAACTAAACCGTCGCGTTTTCCTCTTCCAGAACGGATGAGGATTTCGTGGTCGACTCGTTCATATTGGGTAACAAGTGTGCGTTGGCAATATGCTCGTGGTGATAAGAGGCGCGAGGGACGAAACCGCCAAATAATAATCCTCTGGCCAAAAACGAAGTGCAGCACAAGTCACAACGAACCCAAACTACAAAAAGCCTTAGCGGCAAGAGGTAAAGTGGATTTAAGGATCGCGATATTCGCAATCCGTGAGACCAATGGCAGTTCTTGCATTTCATAGAAAACGTCCGGCTATAGGGTGTTGTGGGATCACCTACTCCTAACAAGCATAGATTGTTCTAGCTCCAAAACAATCCGGTCATGAACAAAAAATTCTTTTAGGAGATTTTTTCGGGTTCCAAAATAATAACTACAAACCCATCAGAATGCCAGCACTAACCCGACCGCCCGGCATGTTACCGCAATAGCGACCCAATGGAGACACAGTCCCCCGTAATCGCCGAAGAAGTCAATTGCTGCGATATGGGGGTTGCGGTGAGCCGTAGCTGACCGAGTTAAAAAGTCGCTCCAATTAATCAGTTGGACACTACCCATTCAACGGGTGCGGGTTCAAGCTCAGCTGCCACCGGGCTTCCACTGTCCTTTCGTCCACTTCCCTCGAACCGACTAATCAGACGTACAGTCATATCAGCGTCGCAAAGAATTTGACAACTAAGACGACAGCCGGTAACGCCCTTTGCTTGGAGTACATTTTTTTCTGCTGCGGTCATTTTGGAAGGCTCGCCGTCGATAATTTCGACTCGACAAGTCGTGCAGCGAGCTTTGCCGCCGCAAGCATGCAATTGATCGGTTCCGGCATCTTCCACAAGCGCCGAAACGAGCCGCTTGCCTTCGGGCACTTCGAAAGTTCCAATTCCTTCGACGGTAAGTTTTGGCATGATGTCCCTCTTGAGGTCTGCTTAAAATAAGTGGCTAAGAACATGTTGAACGTAAAGTCAAATTTGCATCGACGCTTGTCCAAACGGAATACGAACCTTTTAGACAAGTCCAGCTTATCGCGAATGCGCGTTAGTTAGAAGTAGGCATTCGGCAGGCTGTGTTTTACGCGTTCGTCCGTGTCGGCTTCAACGAATATTTTGCCTTTTCAAGCCGTGCTTTCAACACTCGGGTATATTGCTTATCTCAGGTCAGATTAACGAAATAGTTTGCTCCAACCCACTCACAAGATTGATTCAGACGGCGTATCGAAATGATGGATTCAAGTTTTCCTTTGGAACAAGGTGATGATTCGGGGCCGCTGATTCTAAAATCGGCTTCCGCCTATGGATGCGCTTTTGCAGGATTGTTGTTCTTCGCTATTATCTGGAATGGGATTGTGGGGACGATTACTTATGGGTTTGTGTTCAATAGGAATGTCGCGGGCAGCATCCTACCCATTCTATTTATGATCCCGTTTCAGCTTGTTGGATTAGGGTTGATTGCTGGAGTGATCTATTCGTTCTTGGGTCTATTTAACCCGCGTCCCACGTTGGTTTGCAGCCAGCAGTATGTGTATCCGGGGCAAGAATTTGAGTTGAGTTGGCTGTTCGAAAAATCGGTCGGCCGTATTCAAAATCTAGCGATCTATTTGGAGGGACGCGAGCAAGTTAGTTATCGACAGGGAACATCCACTCGAACCGAATCCAATGTGTTTTATCGAAGCGTAATTGTTGATACAGATAATACTGCAGACATTGCGCAGGGAATGCGTTTGGTCACATTACCGGAAAACGTCATGCATACATTTACGACCACGTCGAACAACATCATTTGGCAAGCTCGGTTTCATGGGACGATACGCCGTTGGCCTGACGTGCTCGATGTCTTTGTGTTAAACGTGCTACCGCCGCGAATCGAATAATGAATTCGCTAATTGGACTACCAACCAGAAACTGGCATACCTCGAGTCGGGATAATTTCAATGTTCGAAATAAAATTTGGCCGTAGACCCAAGACTTTTCGACCAGGCGAGATTCTGGATGCCGAGATTCACTGGAAAGAAGAAGTGCCTGGCAAAACTGTTACTGCGCGCATCCGTTGGTTCACAGTTGGAAAAGGTACGACCTCGTCTCTCGAAGTGCATCAAGAACTCGTACAATTCAACTCGACCACTGGAGTACACGAAGTACGATTCCAACTTCCTCGTGGGCCACTCAGTTGTGAAGGCAAACGATTGACCATTCAATGGGCGATTCAGGTCGAAGGCCTAAGCCTAAGGTCATCTTCACAAAAAGAAGAACTATTTTATCTGGCTCATGATGCCCTACCTATTCGCTTGAATTCATTTCCTGTAGCTGAGGACAAGAAGGCAGTCATCCCGAAATTTTCGTAACATGCTCAATGCCTTCACGGGCAATTGCTCCCACTACTTTCGTCGATAGGGATTATCGTCTAGCGTAACATCTCGCTAAACCTGACTTTTCTCATGCAACCACTTAGCCGCGACTTGTGAGTATGCGTTTTCTAATGATAGGCTCGGGGCCCCGGGTTCCCAGTACTCGCTTTCGTTTACTGCCATATGTTGCGCCTCTGGAGAGAGCAGGGCACCGCTGCTCTGTAGCGTTTAGCTACCCCGCAAAGTATGAATACTATCGCGCGATTGGATGGCGGATGAGCCAACGTCTACAGCGTGGGGTGCGACATTGGCAAGCTTGGCGTGCTCGCCAAGTCGCGTACGATGCTATTTTTCTCGAACGCGAAGTTTTTGACGACAGTTCGCACGAAATGGAATTACGTTTTCGCCGAGCAACGCGTCGTTTTGTTTTAGATGTCGATGACGGAATCTTTCTCAAGTATCCAGACAAGTTTGCCAAGGTCGCGGCCATGGCAGATCATGTCATTTGTGGCAACCGATTCTTGGCCGAATACACACAGCCGATTCAACCAAACATCACAATTATTCCCACGTGCATCGAAGCATGGCGATATCCTCCTCGCTCACCGCATGCCCAAAACGAATTGCCGGTCATTGGTTGGATAGGCACCGGTCCCAATGTACGGTTGCTTCAGGAGTGTGCTGGAGCCCTGAGAGTCTTAGCGAGGGAGCGGAAATTCCAGCTTCATGTCATCGCCGCTGCCGATGCCCCACTGCTAGAAGTCGACTTGGCTGGAGTGAATGTTCAACTCATTCCATGGAGCCAACAAACCGAGATTCAAAACTTACATCGGTTTGACATCGGCATCATGCCATTGCCCGCGAATGATCCGTGGATGAAATACAAATGCGCTGCTAAGCTCTTGCAGTACTTGGCCCTAGGCATTCCGGCCGTCGCCAGTCCCATTGGAGTCAATGCCGATATTCTAAGCGGCAATCAAGTCGGCTTTGCTGCAACATGCCCCGATGATTGGATTTCGCATTTGCGAACTTTGCTAGACGATGTGAAATTACGACAGCGAATGGGCGATCGAGGTCGCGACATAGTCCAGGCGCAATACACAATCGAGGCCAACTGGATGCGGCTTGAAAACGTATTGCGCGGCGAATAATTTTCCGCTCGATATGCCGCTCCATATTCCGCTGGTGATTTTACTTCACTACGGGTAATTCTTCCTTTTCGCTCCACTCCGACCATCCACGGTAATAATTGCGAGCGGGTTTCCCCGACAGCATTTCAAAAACAAACGATCCAACGCTACTGCGACCGCCTGTTTGGCAATGTGCGATGATTGTTTGATCCAAATCGATACCGGCACCAGCGAATTTGGAACGGAGTTCCTCCACGGGCAAGAACTTTCCGTCTGCACCGATAAACTGGCTCCACTCGAGGTTGTTCGCACCTGGAATGTGTCCGCCGCGTTTGCCGCGAACTGTTGTGCCGTCAAATTCTCCAGGCGCGCGATTATCCACTAATTGGCAACTCTTTTCGGTCAAGCAGAGTTTTTGAACATCCTTATCCGATGCAAGTCGCTTGGGCTGGAATTTAGCTTCGAACTGGGCTGGCTGAATATGTCGAGACTCTTTCGAAAGCTGTCTCCCGCTAGCGACCCAAGCCTTCATCCCACCATTGAGCAGTCGAACATCCTCGCACCCACAATACTTTAGCAACCACCAGACCCTCGCTGCCTCCGGCAGGGGATCGCCGTAAACGATGACCGGGGACTTGGCGCTAATTCCCACATTGCTGATTTCGTCACTCCAGAATTTTTTGTCTTGCAATCCATCGTCTGTGCTAGAGTGATCTTTCCAGGACTTGAGATCGACCCAGACAGCTTTTGGCAAATGCCCTGCATCAAATTCCGCTTTGGGACGAACGTCCAGTAGGACCGTCGTGGCCTCGTCCAACAGCGGACTAAGCTGTTCTACCTTGACAAGCAAATCGGCATTCAATTTCGAATTTGAATCTTGAGCCTGCGTAACTTGGTATTTAAGGGATAAAGCAAGAACAATGAAGAGAATGAAAGTGCGAGCCATGGAAACCTCCAGGTAATGCGACTATTTGCAGGTGACTATTGGTATTGGTTTTACTCTTGCCCCTAGTAGGCTTGCAAGTCGTTGCGATTGGAATAGCGTATTAATCCGAGAGCGACCGGGAAAACAAAATAAATCGAGGTGGAGCAATGCGACAGAAAATTCAATCTACGTTTGTGTTAGCTATTGTTTGTTCATTGACGCCGCGTTGTTACGTTCATGGACAGCCATCAACGAAGTTAGAAATTCACCTCCTCGATCTCGCCAATGATCAAGATCGGCAAATCGTCGTCGACCGCGAAAAAGGACAGTACTTGGGGCATGTCAGCACGCTGCTGCACGATGATGGGAAAACAATCACCTGCGTCTATCCCAAGGGTCATGGGAAAGGACCAATTGTCATGAAGAAGAGCGTGGATGGAGGGCTCACTTGGAGTGAGCGATTACCCGTTCCAGACAATTGGTCCACCAGTTTGGAAACTCCCACGATCCATCAAGTAATCGACTCCGATAAGAAGCGGAGATTGATACTTTGGTCAGGTCTCTTTCCGGCTAGGTTGGCGACAAGCGAAGACGATGGAGCAACGTGGTCACCTCTTGCCAAAGCGGGCGATTGGGGTGGAATCGTTGTCATGGGATCTGTTTTTGGAACGAGTCGACCAGGCCACTACATCGCTCTGTTTCACGATGACGGTCGTTACTTGCATGCGGATGCCAAACCCACTAAGCCGGCCACGATGACTTTGCTCCAAACCGAGTCGATCGACGGCGGATTGACGTGGTCAGAACCTAGAAAAATCTTTTCAAGCGACCAGATTCACCTATGCGAACCCGGATTTGTTCGCTCGCCCGATCGCAAACAATTTGCAGTTTTGCTACGCGAAAATCGCCGCGTCAAGCACTCCCATCTTATCGTTTCCGACGATGAAGGCCGCACATGGACTGAGCCACGTGAACTGCCTTGGACGCTCACGGGTGATCGACACACGGCCGTTTATGGAACGGACGGCAGGTTGTTTATTACCTTTCGCGATATGGCGAGCGAATCAAAAACGCGTGGGGACTGGGTAGCGTGGGTCGGAACTTACGAGGACTTGCTCACCGGAAAACCGGGGCAGTATCGCGTGCGATTGATGGACAACAAGAAGGGTACTGATTGTGCCTATCCAGGCGTAGAACGCTTGCCGGACGGGACAATCGTCACGACGACTTACGGACATTGGAGCGAAGGCGAAGAACCCTACATCGTTTCTGTTCGGCTCCGTTTGGATGAGCTGGACGAGCTCGCCAAAAAATCGACCGAATAACTGTTACTTTGCGAAGAATCGATGCACCCGATTCTGGGACGCTGGGATCGGCACCTTTATCCGCCTCGATACCGCAGTTCGCAGCGTGGCTTGACTAGACTGGAACCTTTGCTTTTCCTCAGGGTCGGTGGTCCGATTTAAGTCGTTCCGCCGTAAGATCCTGCCGCGTTTAGGCCGCAGTTGGTTTCGTTCGCCACCGCACCATGCAGCTCATCTATTTTTCCGTAATCATCAGCGCGTTGCTCTGTCGACAGATTTCGATTTCCCAAGACGATGGGTTTTCGAAAATTGAATGGCAATGGGGTGTCGTTTTCGCTGTAGTGATCAGCGTGAGTTCGATAATCGCGAGAATCCATTCAGAACGGCGGTTTCGAGTCACTTGTAAATCGAAGAATCTGCGCGAGCGGATCGATGAGGCGAGTCGGTTGTTTCACCGCTACCGAATGGCTTTGCAATGGTTATGTATTTTCGGGACAATCGTCGTATTGCCTCAATCCGGTTGGCTGCAGTTCGTACATCGTTCGGTCGTCGGACGAGGATGGATGAGCCTTGATTTCCTCGTTTGCCTATTACCGAGCATGTTGGTTTTTGCTTGGATTGAGACCTGTGCATTTGCCGTTGAGATGCGAATTGAATGCCTTGTGCAAGGTTTCGGTGAAGGGAAACATCGAGACAAATTCGGATTATTCCGGCATCTGTGGCGATCGGCCAAGCACACATGGCTTTTCGTTTTACCGTTCGCTCTTTTTTCATGCACATTGTTCGATGTTGTCCAACTCGTTTTACCGGAGTGGAACGAACTACATAAAGCTGCGATCGTCGGATTCTTGTCGATAGGCGGCGCTATTGTTCTGGCACCATATGTTCTGGCACGAGTTTGGAACGCAGTGCCTCTCGAACCAGGCAACGAAACCCAAGAGATCTTCTCGATCTGGCAAGCGGCTGGAATGGGAGATTTCCCGATACTGACTTGGTCCACCCAAGGTCGCGTTGCTAATGCGTTGGCTATTGGGATTTTGCCAAGTTCGCGCAAATTGCTTCTCAGTGACCGCCTTTTGAAAGTGCTGTCTCAAGACCAACTTAAAATGATTGTGCTGCACGAAGCGGCGCATGTTCGTCGGCATCATGCACTGATTCGCAGTTTGCCAATGCTGATCGCTTTCGTTGGAATGATTCTAATCGCGTGGTTCGTTGACCAGACTCCGACAACGAGGGACCAAAACGTGCTCGGCATCGCATTAGTTGCAACGGTAGCGTGTCTATTGTTAATGATCGTATCGATTGGAGTGATTGCTCGTTGGTCGGAATACGACGCTGATCGTGAGGCGGTTGAACTCGCGAGTCGGCTGGCAGTTGGATGTCAGCCCTATACTACGATAGACCGCGCGCAAGCAACTAGAGATTTGGTTGACGCGCTGCGCGACATTTGCCCTGCCGGTGACGAATATCGCAGGAACTGGTTGCATCCCAGTATCGCTTCGCGCATTGCGATGATTGAACAACGTTCGTTCGCCACGAAACTGCCTGTCGCGGTAGTTGCTTCCCGTTAGGTTCGGACTGACCCTCAGTTGCGTCAGAATTGCCAGGATTGAATCTTTCGAAAATTTTTTGGCTTTGTTGGAGCAGTTGATCCGATCTCTAGGGTTGGGGATTTAAAGCCTTCTGCAATCATCCTGGATCGAGTTCCCTCCTGGCGGCGCGGAGCATCACCTTGAACCCATCCACCATACCTCTCCTTCATCGAGTCGATACGGCACTTCGCGAAAATCCGCACCTTCAGGGCCGTCACGTTTTATTAGAAGATAACGACGGAACAGTTACTTTACGGGGAACTGTTGAAAGTTATTATCAGAAACAGATGGCTCAGGAATCGCTTCGAGCGATCGATGGAATCGAGAAAATTCTTAATCAATTAGAAGTCGTTAATTGTGCTTCTACCGTACGCTTCCCCCGTTAGCCCCGTTGTGCAAACGGCTTAGAACCATAGACTTTTCTGATCGCGGGATCTGTGGCATTTGGGCCCCTCCTGGCTCCAGGTCTTTGCCGTTGAAGCAAAACGATTCTTTTATCACCCAGTAGGAATGACGAACTATGGCTCGAACGGGAGTAATTACATTCAAAGGCAATCCGATGACGCTGCTTGGAAACGAGATTCAGGTGGGGGAAACGGCACCTGATTTCACCGTTTTCTATTTTGAAGGCGGGTTGAAGAAAATCACGCTCAACGATTTAAAGGGCAAGCCATCCATTGTCAGTGTTGTACCGTCATTGGACACAGGCGTTTGCCAAATCCAAACCAAACGATTCAATAAGGAATTAGCAGCTTTTGGTGACAGCATCAACGCATTGACCGTTAGTCGCGATCTGCCGTTTGCGATGAATCGATTCTGTGGTGCTGAAGAGATCAAGGCGATGCGCACTGGTAGCGATTATCAAGACGGAAGTTTCGGAAACGGTTGGGGATTGATGATCGACGAGCTCAAGCTGCTTGCTCGAGCCGTCTATGTCTTGGACAAGGACGGCAAAGTCGTCTACGGCCAAATCGTTCCCGAAGTGACGCTTGAACCGGACTACACCGGAGCGATTGCCGCCTTGAAGAAGTGCTTGGCTTAGTCACTCAACCGAAATTGACGAATTGATTTCTTCATTCCCGGTGGCGCTAGCACGGTTCTGTACAAGCCGTAGGCTATGCGCCACCGAAGATTCGGTAGATCATTCTTTCTTTGCGCCGGCATTCGCTTTTGGATCGCGCACGGCTTTAAAAACACGTCGCGCATCCAGGTCACTTGCGGCGTGTGTATTCCATGGTCAAGACTTTGAATTCACCACCGTTACCTGCAGTCAAGTACATCTCCATTACTTGGTGATCCGCGTCCGTGATCCGATGTACCGAGCGGAATGTAACTTTCCCGGCGTCTGGCAACTCCGTGTTGCACGTCATGTTAAATGTAGACTTCTCTTTGTCATATTCACCTTCAAAAATCATTGGCGCGGTTATGAGTGAGTCGACGTGCGACATCACAAATTTCTTCTTAATGACATCGAACGATTGATGCGATCGCCCTTGATATTCTTGTCCATCAATTTTGGAATCAAAATTGGTGGCTAACCAACGGCCTCCGCAAACGAATTTGCACTCGCGCTCGCCGTTGGATTTCTTGTTTCCGGGTTGGGTCGTGACAGCAACATCCCATTTGCCTTCCAATTGCTTGAGGATGGCAAGTTCGTCAGGGAGTTGACCAAAGCTTGCAGGAGAAAGCACGCAATGAATTGCCATGAAACAAATGAGAACAGTACATAATCGATTGAGCATGAAAATCACCTTTAGAAGTCCTGGGGTAAGCACTGACGCAAAGCGGAGAACTACGATTGTTCGGAAAGTCGATTATGGTAAATCCGTCGCGAAAACGTATCGGTTCAAGCCAAGAAAACGGGTTGCTTTTGGCTTGATTTCTCGGGCCAATTGCACCAATACCCTTCTTTCAGAGGTGTTCCGGAAGATTTTAGATGTATTCTCGATGAAAGCAAGAAATTCGATTGACTTTGACTGTTAAAAGCCTGCATAATCTTGCCAGTTCAGGCAGATCAATTGGGATTTCATGGACCTGCGTTACGCGAAGTGACGTTTGTTTATGAACCGATTTTTCCGCTGGGGTATGTGAGATGCCATTATTACTACGGTAGTTTTCGAAAGGGTATCTCTGTTTGGTTTTTCGCCCAACATGGGCAGATTCGAAGGGGTTTAGTTAGGTGACGAATATTTATGTAGGTAACCTGTCGTACCGCGCAACAGAAGATGAATTGCGACAGGCATTTGGTCAGTTCGGACAGGTAAACTCGGTGAGCATTATTTCCGATCGTGAAACCGGGCGATCTCGAGGCTTTGCTTTCGTGGAAATGCCAAACTCGGAAGAAGCTCAAGCGGCTATCGAAGGATTGAATCAAAAAGAAGTTGCTGGACGTCGCATTTCGATTAACGAAGCTCGTCCTCGCGAAGAGCGACCAAGTGGTGGTGGTGGCTATGGCGGCGGCGGAGGTGGTGGCTACGGTGGCGGTGGCGGCTACGGTGGCGGTGGCGGCTACGGTGGCGGTGGCGGCGGCGGTGGCGGCGGCTACGGTGGTGGCGGCGGCGGACGTTCACGCGGTGGCGATCGTGGCGGTGACCGCGGTGGTGATAGAGGCGGTGATCGTGGAGATCGCGGTGGTGATCGTGGCGGAGACCGCGGAGACCGCGGTGGACGCTCTCACTACTAAACCACTGTTCAAAGCGGCCGTGGAGCCGATCTGGTAATTGGCCGTGTCCTCATCAGTGAGGTTTCTGCCCCACAAGGCGAACTGCCAGTTATGGTC
>JANMNK010001189.1:0-5414 GCA_031373875.1 Pirellulaceae bacterium
GCGCGATCTTGAATCGGTTTTCGCAGCGGTGCGAAAACTGTTGGGTCGGCGTCTTGGGTTGCGTATTGCATCAACTGTTCAAATGCATCGACCAACGCGACAGCGTCGTGACTGACATAATGCAGTTCGTCCCACAAGCGATCGAGTTGCGATTTTTGATCATCAGTTAACATGAGCCGACTCAGCCGATCATCTTCGCGATAATACAGCGTCAACGTGACGACTTCGTCGACCGGAACAATGCGCGTATAACATGTCGCAGCGGGGAACAGTTCGGCAAATTCTCCGATGGACTTTGCGAAACGCTGACTGGCTAGGTTATTTTCTGGAGCAATAATCGGTAGATCGTGTTGAAGCGATTGGGTTGTTTCAAGCTTAGCAAGCTGGGCACGCAACTGCACACTGCCTTGTTGGGAAACATCGCTGGTCGGATCGGTTGGCATCCACAGCGAACCGTTGGTTACAAACTCGGTGCCTGCAACTAAGTCGAACGGGATGGTGATCGCCAGTACTTGAGGAGCTTGGATACATAAACTGGTCGCCGGAAGCGAATGGCCGTCCGTTGTTCGACCGAAGGCCTCGTCCGGTAATCCCCACTCCGGCGAGTCTTTTGGAATGACGTCAGCAGTTTGACTGCCAGACTTGCGGGCTGCATCGACTGCGGCGCGTGCTGCTCGGAAGAGTGGTCCGCCGAGACTGTTCAGTTGTCGAATCAGTTGAGCGTCCGGTGAATCGGTTGCTGTGGGTGTTTGTTCGGTTAGGAGAGATTGCATTTGCGTCGCGATTTGTTGACGGTCCGTATTCCCTCCTGCACCAAGCCACTTGTCCAAAAGCGATCCGACGGGAATGACAGGACCTGTTTGCGAGCCGGTTATTGGCTCCGTAAAGAAATGCCAAACGCCGCGGTTGCCAAGTCGGTCTGCATGAGGGTTCCCGGCCAGAACATCGGGCGAAACGTCGGCAGCTAGATCCCAAATGTGCGAAGCGTCTGCCGTATCTGTCAAGCTGATGTTAACAGCAGTCAAGTCGCAGGCATGGTTGCCATCGCGCGGGCCGATGATCAACGCGATGACATCGCCTGGTAGGACGTTGATATTATCGATCGGACCGAAGGGGACTTCGGCTGCTCCGTGCGAAATGCCGGAAGCCAACTGCTGCCGAGTTCGCCCTCGCCGCAACTCGACAGTCCAAGTAACACCATTGCCACATTCCGGATGGGCATGTTGAACGACGCCGGAAATCTTGGTCGCTGCTGTGACAGGGCTTTGCCAACCCATGACAACATTTAGCGTCGGGGACGGATGGACGGCAATGCTATGTGGTTTGAGATTGCCAGGAATGCGAACATGTTGATCGGACGAATTGGCCACCATGTTAGGTGTTTCGGCGCTGCCCCAGCCTTTGGCGAAATCATAACCGGCCGAGCTTTCGATTTTGTTGGTAAAGTGATCGCGAATATCGATCGAGGCACCTGCTCCGATACCGAGATAATCCAGCCAAGCGGACAACGAGTCAGCGTCGACTTGGTAGCGGGCGGCCAGCGTTGGAATGTCCGTAGCGTCTGGATTTTTCTGAACTTCCATAGCTGCTTCGAGACATTTGGCGGTTTCGTGAAACATCTTCAATCGGCGGCGATGGAGTTCGGTGGCCAGCGGCCGAACATCGCGAAGCAACAGATCGGGGCGACCGGCAGAGATGAAACGAGGCTCGTCAAATACGACTTGATCGCCCATGTTCCCATCGCCAGCATCGTCAGCAGCGAGATAGAGTGTTACTTCGTTGGAATCGCTCGTTGCTGGAATAGCCACGCGAATTTCTTGTCGGGATTGCAGAGGGCTAACAAGTTCTTGCCAAGATTTTGGACCACCGACTTTGCCGATATGACCCACCGGATGAAATTTCCAAAGCGTCTGCTGCCAGCGTGCAATCCGACCAGCCAGTCCTGCCGCATCTTCCGGTTTCGCGCGTTGCCATTCATTTCGAAGCGAAGCAAATAACGGCGATGGCTCGTCGTTGGCCAAAGCAAGCCAAAGGAGATGAAGGTACTTGGCGCTCAAGCTGCGTTCACTCGCGACCGTGTCCCAGGTTTTGGTTCCCGCCGAGACGGCTTGTCGTTCTGTGATGGTCGCATGTAAATATTTTTCGAGGGGGATCATGCCGCCGTCGTTGGTCTCCCAGGTCAATCCTTGAAGGGTAACTTGGGCGTTCTCAGTCGGCACGGTGTAGCGACTGTAGAAGGAGCGGATGTCGGCGAGGATTTCGTTTGACCAATCGCTTCGCGACGTGCCTGGTGAAAATCGAAATCCATCGGGCAGGAGCACCGCGTGCTCGGCAACTTGTTTTGCCGCGTCAAGATACTTTGTCACGAGAGCAGGCGACATGACCAAGGCGTTGCCCGTATTCGTAAATCCTTCGCCCGCGGCTCCTTCGCCCGGAAACTCGCGAGCAGGTTGCAATGACGCGATTCCAGTGAGGTCCCGCAGCGTGTAAGTGTATTCAGCATTGTTCAATCGGCGAAGCACAACGCGACCAGGATCGCCAGCGGATGTTCGAGCTTCGAGTTTCAAGTACTGCTCGACCCATTGTTTCAATTTTGCGCGTTCGTCCTCCGTCGGCTGATGCGAGTCTTTAGGAGGCATTTGTCCGGAGTGGAGCATTTCTGCCACTCGTTGCCAGACCGCAGGAGATCGGCGAACTTCGGCGAAGGTTTGAATCGAGACCAAATCGATTTCTGCTTCGGCCAACTCGGGTGAATGGCATTCCGCACAATATTGTTGGACGATGGGGATCGCGGTCGATTGGAAGGATTTTTCAAGTTGTGCAAAGCCCGTTTCGTCAGCCCAGGTTGGGTTGCACGAGTTAACTAATGTCCCAACGAATAGTAGGGCGATGGAGAGAGGGCCAAAGCGTCTTGCTTTGGGAAGCAGGTTGGGAATCATGATAGGCTCCAGTGATTCGACCTTCAGGGTGAACGGGGAGTCGAAAGCACGGAATAGAGGCATTTTTGGTGGGATGGAATTAGGATGGACTTCCTATCATGATTGACTGTGAAGCTAGCGGCGTCAACCTTGGGCGCGTCGTGAGAAGATCATGGCTGGTCTGCCAAGCCTACAGGTCACTGTATCGGTATGACCTGATTTCGTTGCCGGGCATATGAAAAGCTTGGCAAAGGTAGTTTCGCTCCTCGGCAGTTTGTCGGTTTATGGGATAAGCATCGTGCGAATATTTTTGACGGGTGGAACGGGACTTCTCGGAAATAATATCATTCGGCAAAGCCTCGAACGAGGTTGGTCGGTGACGGCGCTAGTGCGCGATCGTTCGACACCGAAGTGTCTTTCCGGATTAGACGTCCAACTGATCCAAGGCGATTTGAATGACAGGCAAGCTTTGCTCGCAGGCGTCAGTCAAGCAGATGCTGTTATCCACGCAGCAGCACACATCCATCTCGGTTGGAAATTTCTTGACGAAGCGATGCAAGTCAATTTGAAGGGCACGGAGAACGTGATTGCCGCGGCATTGCAGCATAGTAAACCGATGGTTCATATCTCGACCGTAAATACATTACCCGTTGCGACGTCAGACGCAGTAATCGACGAGACGAGTGTGGGTCCTGAACAAGTTCCCTGCACGTACGTTGTCAGCAAACGTGCAGCGGAGAAAGCTGTTTACGCCGCGATGGAACGAGGGCTGACAGCTTATATGGTTCACCCTGGATATGTTCTTGGTCCTTGGGATTGGAAACCGAGCAGCGGGCGCATGGTGGTGGAACTCGCGCAGCGATGGACTCCAATGAGTCCTGCTGGTGGTTGCAGCGTTTGCGATGCGCGCGACGTGGCCAATGGAATTCTAACCGTACTCGAACGAGGCAAGCCCGGAAGGCCTTATATCTTAGCTGGTGAGAACATGACGTATTTCGATCTCTGGTCGCGATTCGCAAAAGTACTCGGCAAACGTCCGCCGATTATTCACGTCCGCGCCTTCGGTCGTTTTATCGGAAGTCGCTGGGCGGATTTTACGAGTCGCTTTCGCCAACGAGAGTCGGATCTCAATACTGCAGCGATGCTGATGAGCAGTCAGTTTCATTACTACTCGTCTCGTCGGGCCGCTGATGAGCTGGGTTACCAATCCCGCACCGCCGACCAGACAATTCAGGACGCTGTAGAATGGTTGACCGAATACGGCTATATGGCTAAGTAGACTACGCGACAATTGTCTCGATTTTTGGCGGGTTCTTAAGCGTCTGATAGATGACGCAGTATCGCTCAGTCAGTTCGATAAGTTTTTTGATCGCGGCCGGTTCTGCTTCGGATTGAATCTCGAAACGAAGTCGAACTTGTTGCATGCCGACCGGAACCGAACGGTCAACGCCGAGTGTGCCGCGGAAGTCGAGGTTGGCTTCGGCGTGAATTTTGGCAGACTGAATGGTAATAGCCAGGGCTGTGGCAACGGCAGACAAGGTCACGCCCGCGCAAGCGACGAGTGACTCAAGCAACATATCGCCCGAGCAGCCTTGTAGACCATCTCCACCGGCTGCGGCATGCAGTCCGGCTGTAACTGAACCAGCATGCGATGGAACTTCGCAGGCAAGTTTGTCAGGAAGAACAATTCCCGAGGCGTGAAATGTCACGACAGCCGAATTGGGTTCCTCGCGATATTTCTCTTTGAGAGGAGTTTGGAGCGCGCGGAGCATTTCTGCATTCATGAGAGTTCGTCTATCGTCCTCAAGGAAGTACTTCGCCCCGTCCTGCGAAACGTTGCGTGGGGCGAAGTGGAGATTGAGATTATGCCGCGCGGGGCTATCGCTTGGGTGCGGCCGCGTTTTGCTTGAGGGCTCCGAGCGACGCTTTGGTTGCGTCGGTGCCGAGCTGGGCTTTGTTCTCAAGGTAGTTCTCGATCATGGCCGCTGCGAGGAGTTGTTCGAGTTCCTTTTCCATTGCGGTGCGAGTTTTCTTTTCGAGGATATCCTTGTACAAAACGTCTTTGACGACATTGAAATCCTTGACGACAGGATTGGTTAGACCCTGGCTACGAAGGATTACGTATTGATCGCTTACTTCGATGATTCCGCTCATGTCACCAGGCTTCAAATCAAAAGCGACTTTTTCCAAAGTTGGTTGACCGCCATGACGTCGCAGTGGCGGGACTTTGCCGAAATTGCTTCGCGAGGTGGGCTCAACCGAATACTGCGTGGCTAATTCACCGAAGAATTGTTCAGTGGGATTCGCGCGAGCCATTTGCCAGACTTCTTGGGCGGTTCGTTGATTACTCAATACGATCGCGAGAATTTCAGAGCGGGGCCCGTAACTGGATTCGAAGCCTTTGGCGAGATCTTCGTCGGAGACTTGAACTTTCTTGGCAACGAGTTTCTTTAGCGCGACCGTTGGCCAAACGGCATCTCGAACGTACAGCTCATA
>JANMNK010000304.1:0-2773 GCA_031373875.1 Pirellulaceae bacterium
TTTTCATCGACTTTCCAGCTTCGTGGTCCGAGCGAATCTGCTATCCGCCAATTCTTGACTCCCGCCCGTCGTCGAGCACTGGTCGCTTTCCCCAAGCTCTCTTTGCAAGTCTGCTCGAAAGCCATGATTGTGACCCAGAAGAAAAAACTGAAGTCGCAAGACATTCAGCCCTATATGGCGCTAGCTTTACAAGTTTACGATGTAATCGCGACGCCAAGAGTCATCGATGCCTCTCAATCGTAAATTCCTTCATGCATTTTCGTCGGGGACTTTAGCGGTTCCGATGCATTGATGCCCAAGGCGGCAATTCCCGCTAGGACGTTCAGGGCTGCACAGAATAGAAATGCGGACTGCCAACCACTGGCAAGCGTTCCTGTTTGCGACGCGCCGGCGGCACCGATGAAAAATCCGAATGTCCTCGGCGAGACGGCGGCACCAAAATTCCCCCACATGTTCGACCAACCGACGACGGAACCCACATGACGACCGCCGACATCTTGTCCGTAAGCCCAGCAAGCGGGCGTTCCGAGGTCCGTAGCAAATCCGACCACGATCAAGCAGAGCGTAGCAGCCCAAGCCGTGTTTACGAAAAGCAAACTAAGAAATGCTAGGGCGACCATGGCTCGTGAAGCGAACATGGCAATCGAACGACCCCATCGCAATCCGAACGCACCGGTCAATGCGTCTGTAAAAGCACCGCCCAACAGCAAACCAAAAATCCCTGCTGCTAGAGGCAAACTCTGCAAAAATCCTTTGTTTTGTTGCGAGGAATTAAAGACCTCTCGCAAGTACTGTGGCATCTTGGTTACGAGAAACGCCCAGCCCAAATTCGCCGCAAATTGCACGATGCAGTTCATCCATAAAGGAAACGAAGTCAACATGGCCATCATAGGCGGCGCTTCGAGTGGCTGCGCAGACAGTTGAAACGTTTTGTCGTCGCCTAAGATGAGATCGCGCTCTGCTTGGTTAACGTGTGGATGGCTATGAGGCCAGTCGCGAAATAGCAGCATGAAAATTCCAGCGATAACAATTCCTGCAACGCCATAAATAATCATGACCGGACGCCAGCTTGTAATCGAGGCTTTTGCGTCATCGGGTGCGGACCACCAATCGCTGCCCAGGGTCCACCACAGCATTAATTGGATCGTTAATATCGGAGCCAGCGCACCACCCATTCGTCCCCCAACGGCGATAACGGAACTAGCGATCCCCCGACGACGAATAGGAACCCAACGTCGAACAATGCTCGCTGCAACAGGATAAGCGCCTGCTTCGAACAGTCCACACGCCAGTCGTAGAATTAGGACGGCCGCGAGTCCATTTGCAAACCCCAATAGCCCTGTGCTAAGCGACCAAAGAATGATGTACGCTCCCAACATCCACCGCGCGCCATATCGATCGCCAAGCCAACCTGCAGGCAATTGACCAATCGCATAGGTAAAGAAAAAAGCACCCAGCACCCAATCCAGATTTTCCCGATTGATTTGTAGATCGGCTGCGACGGATTCGGCTGCTGTGCTCATGCAAATGCGGTCGAGGTACAGCAGCACCGCGACCAGCATTGCCAGCAGGATCATGCGATAGCGAACGACTGTCGGAACCTCTGCAGTAAGTGCTTGCGAAGCGGGCGAGTTCGGTGCGTCATAGGGGTTGCTCATTGCCAACGATCCATTCGTTCAAAAGGTTCCATCGGCCGACGTCGATGATGGAATTCTAGTTGCCCCAGGTCTGCTGTTGTTACGCCCAAAGTATTGACGCGAATCAGTTTACTACAAACACTTTCGTAAGCGGCGACCGGCGCGTGAACGCCCTTGAGAATTATCGCTGCAAAATCCCCAGGGTTTACGCCTTGGGACAGCACTTGCTGCAAGCTCAGCGGAGCGACTCGCAAGGTTGTCACGATGATGGTTGTCCCGCGACGACCGGAAAGCACTGCGGTGCGACCTTGATCGAATTGCGAGTAGCCGCCATGACGAACTTGAGACTCGGAAAATTTCCCATCAGAAATCGAGAGCACTTGAAAAGTGTCTTCTAGTGGCGGGCCATGTCGTACCGGATCGATCTTGCCGCCAACAGTTGTATGAATCGAATTTCCCACCCCCGCTGCTTCTGCGGCTTCGACTACTGCGGTATCGGAGATGACGGTCAAAAGTTTGCCTTGGCCTAATTGCTGCCAGCCATGGGCAATCCAAGTTCCATCGCCAGGACTACCTCCGCCGACGTTGTCGCCCATCTCAAGCAGACCAACTGGTTTGGACGTCTCACTTTGCCGGATCGCAACCGCTCGGAAGATGGCATTGGGAACCGACACGAGTTTACCGGCAAACTCATCTCGCATATCCCACCAAAAATCTGCTAATTGGCGGGCTGCAGTTTGTGCCGTTTGTTCATCTCGATCAGATACTGCGATAACACTCGACCCCATTTCTTCGACATCCGAATAGGGAAAACCGTAGAGGCACGACAAGCTGATCAAGTCGGGCGTCGAGCGGGTTATTCTGTCCGCCTCATTCCAAAGTTTGACACCATGCGGCTCGGCAGTCGCTTGTCGCTCGATGTTTGCACACAGGGGAAGCTGCACTAGCGACATTTTTGGTTGTATCGCGCCGCTTAGAGTACGAAGCATGACGGTCGCAGCCTCTTTGCCGCGTTCGAACTGGTCTAGGTGCGGATTGGTTCGATAGCCGCATAGAGCTTGGCAGGGATTTACCATACGAGGCGAAACATTCGCGTGAAGATCCAACGTACCGATGATCGGAATTGCGGGACCGAC
>JANMNK010000371.1:0-4178 GCA_031373875.1 Pirellulaceae bacterium
ATGCCACGAAGGATCAATGCCTTGGCCTTTTCATCGGCGGGGGCTTCGGGCATCTGGATCAACGTCGTGTAGTCCACGATTTCCGCTTGAGTGTCTTCGAGCTGGCTGTATGTGACGCCACGATTGAGCAATGCCTTGGCCTTTTCATCGGCGGGGGCGTCGGGCATCTGGATCAGCGTCGTGTAGTCCGCGAGTGCCGCTTGAGTATCTCCAAGCTGGCTGTATGTAACGCCACGACGGAGCAATGCCTTGGCCTTTTGATCGGCGGGGGCGTCGGGCATCTGGAGCAACATCGTGTAGTCCGCGAATGCCGCTCGAGTGTCTCCGAGTCGACTGTATGCAACGCCACGCAGGAACAACGCATCGGCCTTTCTATCAGCTGGGGTATCAGCGGCACCTAAAAGTTCATCGAGGGCTGTAATTGAGTAACTCCAATCAGATGAATCCAATGCTACCTGCAATCGATATATCACGCTTCCTTTGAGATCTGATACCGACAGTTCTTCAGCCAATGCCAAAGCATCCCGCCAATCTTTAGCTTCGATCTTCTGTTCGATTTCGGTTTTCAGATTCGAGTTGATCAATGCCTCAAAGGAATGGTCGCTTTGCAGCGCCAGTTGACAATACTCCGCCAACCGTGAATGGCTGCCAACTCCTGTTGACGAAGCCTGTAGCTTGTCTTTGGGAAACCAGGCCTTGAGGAAACTCGCCACCAATTTCAAAGGGCGACCTCGCTGGTTCTTGACCTCCAGGCAAAGTCGCATCAACGGTTCAGCCATATCGTAGTACGATTCTTTGCCCCGCTTTTCGCTGCGAACATAACCTTTGGCTTTGAGATTGCCCAACTGCTTCGAACAATTTCCCTCGGCGATAAATATCTCTTCCACGAGTTGCTTGACCGTCATCGCCCCTTCGGCATCACATAAACACTGAACCAATTGTCGCTGCTGATCCGGAAGAGACCTCATTCGTTCTTGAAAATAGGGTGTCATCTCCTCCGCCAAATTTTCAAACGCGACGACCAGATCGTTTAGCTTTTCCTGCGTCAAGAATTCCGCCAACAAGACATACATGCGATGGTTGCCTCCAGCCAGATGATGGAGGGCACGGATACGATAGCGAGCTTTATTTGAATTTAAAAATTGAATCAAGTCTGTCTTGCCCTGCTCCCTGGCAATGTTGAGAATCAATTGCTGAGCATCATCGACCGGCAACGGCTCCAGGTGGAAGGTATCGAAAAACCCAAAGAACGCTTCATCCCGACTAGAGACACTCGCGAACAATTGTTGCGTCGTCGCCAAAGTGGCGATACGGCGAGTTTCTTGCAAAAAGGCTCGCAATTTTTTTTGTCCCGATTCGCCAAGTCCTTGAAAAGTATGGTCTAGGTTCTCTGTAATCAGCAGCAAGTGTCGATGCTTTAGATTCGCGATAACCGTGTTCAAGACAGCCAGTGCCGCATCATCTTGCGGTAGTCCACGGACAGAGGATTTGAAGTCTTCGGGAAATTCGTCCGGGTATTCGTCGGCCAGGGATCTCGCAATCCCGAAGGCAAGGTGAATCAAACCGGAAAACGTGTCATCTTCGCCCAACCAAGCGATACGCATCGAGTCGGATAGCTTTGGATTCTGTCTTAGTTCCCAGTTCGCGAGGGTGACAAGGTGCGTCTTGCCGCTACCTCGGGGGCCAACAAGAAGAATATGATGCTTGTCGCCTGAAGTCATACTCACCGACAACCGGTCGACGATTCTATCCAGTAATCGTTCTCGCTGCACAAAGACACGCTTCAGCAACTCTGGGTCCGTGTTACTGGGCGTATAGGCCGAGATCATTTTTTGATTAATCATGATTGCAATCCCTGTGCGATCTTCCACCAGCGTTTGACCAAAGGGAAACGAAATGAATATCGCTTTTCGGTGTCAGAAATGAGGTAGTGGTCTTGCCCAAGGGACTTCAGCATCTGAACGATCAAGTTGCGATCCGTCAAAGCAAACTGGCCGCGGATCATCGACCAGACTTCGTCAATCGACTGCGGTGCGTCCACGGTTGCGAAATGATCAAGGATCGCACGTGCGATAGCATCTTCCGAAACGGTCTTGTTAGTGGCATCCTGTAGAGTGCGTTGGTAGTAGGTTTCCAAACGGCTACGAAAATGTTCCATTTCCCACGGATCATGATCGTCCGTCAGTTGTTTCAGAACGACAGCCTCAACATCGTTCATAGCAATTGGGCGTCCCATCAGCCCCAATTGCGAGGCGATGCGCTCCATGTAGAAGGGTACGTTGCTAGTTTGGTCGATCAGGCATTGGTTGATTTGCTTGGAGTCGCCATCGAACTCAATACGCTCGGCAGTTAGCAGTCGCGTCGCCAGTTGAAACGCATCGTCATTCTCTAATGGAGGAATTGGGACGGGGGGCATGTTGTTGACGGGTTCAGAGGCCAACCCAGCTTGTTTCAAATCTCTCAGGACATGATGGAGCCCAACTGAGCCAGCGAAGATCATCCGCAGATTTCGGTGGCGTTGCCGAAGCGCGCGGAACGTGTCGAGCAAGGTGAGGGCTTCGTGTGGCCGACCGGCTGATGCCGAGACCTGGTTGATCTTCTGCAGCATATAAGGCAGCTCGTCAAACATAAGCAAGATCAATCGGTCTGGTCGATTCGTGCAAATACTATCGATAACTTTCTCAAGAGTATCTTGCCAATCAAGTTCCTTTTTCTCAGGCAGCTTGATGACGCCTCCGATTTCAATGCCTCCTACTGCCTCCCAGATGCCGTCGAACCAGCCTTTGGCCTTTCCGGTCGTTGTAAACAGTGGTCGAAACCGATTCAGCAGGAGCTCGGTCAGGCGATCGCACGAATCAATTCCCTCAACTTCGAGAAACAAGACGTCAAATCCTTCGGCTGGCTCGGTTGCCATTTTGGTGATGACGGTGGTTTTGCCAACTCGTCGTTCCGCCAAGAATCGAAGCGATCCCTGTTCGGGGGGCCGTCTGAGCATCTGCCAAACATTCAAAATCAGCCCATCCCGGCCAACGACGTTCTTCGGATCAACTTGAATTCCCATTAGAAACCTGCTTTTAGGACACAAATACCAAGAAAACTACTGTCGTGCGACGAATATATCGTACGACGATTGCGTCGCATGTCAAGTCAGTGTCAGATAATGGGCAAAAGTATTTACTACGAATGTTGGGAAATTGGCCCACGTCATGCGAGATGAATGGATCCCAACTGCCCGGCTCTCGTTCAATTTTAACCCCATTGCATGCATGCTCGTTTGGGTGGCGTTGGATGCTCGCTGGACTAAGAAAAAAAGGCAAATCAAGAAATACTGGATAAGTAATTGAGTGCTGTCACACCAACATTGCTAAATTTTCGCAACGGTGTGGCAGATCATCATTTGGCGCTGCGTCCTAGTTATTGAGAACGTGCGTGTACGAATCACTTTTTTCGATTCGTACACTCGGCTTCGCCACTATCCATGTTGGACAAAATCCTTTGACGAAATACGGGAGTCTCTAAATTGTAGGAAGCCAAAGGACACGAATTGCTTTAATCCGAGCTGCACTCGTCTTAAAGCATCCAAGGGGCAATGGCGAACGCGAAGTTGATGTCTGTCTCGCAAGATTGGTGGTTTGCAACGAAATGCAATGGAGCTGGGCACCCGACAAGTGCGAATGGCTCACGAGATAAAGACGGCATTGACGAGCTTGAAGATCGAGTTGTATATCCCCAGCGGGGATCGAGAAAACATATCTCGCCAGTATGTTGTAGGTGTTGGCCAAACGGTGGATGAGGATGGCAAACCCGCTTTTCGAAGTCGCTTGCGCGTGGTGGTGTTGCAAATAACGAAACGCTTAAGGCTGATGAGTTGTTTCAACTCATTGGACCTATGTTCGGCTGTCGTGCTGAATCGTTCGTTATATCGGAAACTTTGGTTGTGATTCGACCCGTGGTGGATAGTTGCCCGAAATAGCACGGGTGCGTAACCCATTGTGTTTGGAAACGCGCGGGTGTTGATGTTCGATCGAAATTTTGACCTTACAAGTGCTTTTAACTTTTTTGCGACTCCCGAGCTAGCGATGTAGGCGTCGTAAGCGGCGGGAGGGGCATGTACTAGTGGATATTGCTTTTGAACGTTGGTGATTGACTTGCATAAGATTTCGACCGTGCTTTTTAGC
>JANMNK010000375.1:0-2660 GCA_031373875.1 Pirellulaceae bacterium
ATCCAAAACACGTTTCGCGGAAACATCGCCGCACGCGTCCAGCAGGGCAGGGCCATGCACGAGCGTGCGATAATAGTCAGCGCCCGATTCTATGAATTGAATGTATGCCGTCGCTCCTTTATTCCAGCTTTCTCGCGCGTCCATTGCCTGTTTTACCTTGTTGCTTTTTAGGTTTTGTTCGGTCGATTCTTAACCCGGTACATCTCCTGGAACGGCAACAAAATGCCTCCATCGACAGTAACCGTGGAACCGGTCATATAGTCGCTTGCCGGATCGCACAAGAACACAACTGCGTGCGCAATGTCGTCGGGTTTCGCTAGTCGTCCCCAGGGAAGCTGACTGCCGTGTTGCATCAATTCATCGTCGTGAAAAAACTTTCGTTCACCTGGGGTGTCCGTCCAACCGGGATGAATCAAGTTGACTCGAATTCGATATTCTGCCAACTCGCAAGCCGCCGTTCGGGCCATTTGATCCAAGGCCGCTTTGCCCATGTTGTAGGCCATCGCACCGGGAATTGGTTTGAACGCATGTGGCGAGCTGATGAAGACCATCGAGCCACCTTGACCACGTGCGATCATACGGCGTGATATTTCTCGGCAAAGATAAAAGGGGCCCCACATACAAACTTGAATGGTCTTCTCAAAACCTGCCAAGTCAGCTTGGTAGAACAACTCGCGATCGCTGTAGGCTGCGTTGGAAACGAGAATGTCGATCGGCCCCAGCTCGCGTTCCACTTTCTCAATCATGGATTCGACGGAAACGCGATCACCGACATCGGCGACTGCTTCGACTGAACGTACGCCTTCGGCTTGGCAAGCTTGAACGACGTCGAGCGGGCTCCGCAGATCATTGACCGCGACATTTGCTCCGGACTTGGCTAATGCAAGCGCAATCCCCGCGCCAATTCCCCGTCCAGCACCGGTTACTAAAGCATTCTTTCCAGCAAGTATGTCAGTTTTTCTCATAGCGATTTTTGCTCTGTAATCAATCGAATCGAAAGTGCAGGACGAGTGCGGGCCTCGATTAACCCAGGGACCTGTGACGATTCAAGGAAACGAAATAATTTGATTTTTGAGACGGATTGGGAGATCGTTCAAGATGGTAACCGCAAGAAAGCATTACGAAAAGGCAACGATGTTTGTGGTTTTGCCGTTCGATGGGTTGTCGAAACTAGGGGATGCAAAGTAAAAAAGACAATCTTCCGTGTCGTTTCATAGATTCCTAGGCAGCAGGTTTAATCATGTCGGTGGCAGCGTCCGCAGATCCTTATTTTCAAGAGCTTTTTGCCGAGCGCATAGGCGGAATAAATTATGGCAAAGGAACGGAAATCTATAAGTTTGAGAAAATCAAACGTGCTAAAAGAAAAGCACTAGCCGATTATCCCCAACGCGAACTTCTCGATTTCGGAATCGGCGAAAATGATTCGATGGCCGACCCGATTGTCCGCAACCGCATGGCGACCGAGATCGACCGGATTGAAAACCGAGGGTACGCGGACAACGGAATCACAGAATTCAAAGTAGCCGCCGCAAATTTTATGCGTCGACAATTTGGCGTCGACATCGACCCCGTTACTCAAGTCAATCATTGTATTGGAAGCAAGACGGCTTTGGCCATGCTGCCAGCTTGTTTTATCAATCCCGGCGACATCACCATGATGACCGTGCCTGGCTATCCAGTTGCAGGCACGCACACACGGTACTACGGAGGTTCGGTTTACCGTTTGCCGTTGCTTGCCGAAAACGATTTCTACCCGGACTTTGACAACGTTCCAGAAGACGTTTGGCAAAAAACCAAATTGCTCGTTCTTAATTATCCGAATAGTCCTACCGGGCAAGTCGCCACGCGCGACTTTTATCTGCAAGTAGTCGAACTCGCTCAACGACACAAATTTGTTGTCGTCCAAGATGCGGCTCACATCCTGCTTACTTTCAAAGGCGAACCATTCAGTTTCCTCGAAGTCCCCGGTGCTCTAGATGTCGGTGTCGAAGTGCACTCCTTGAGCAAGGGCTTTGACATGATTGGCTGGAGAATTGGATGGGTCTGTGGTAATCCGCGAATCGTCCAAGCCTTGGCCGACGTAAAAGACAATTGTGATAGCGGTCAATTCTCTGCAATCCAACGCGCGGCAGTTACCGCCCTGGAAACTCCGAGCATCCCCCAATACATCAACGCCAAGTACCGACGCCGTTTGGAAAAACTGGTAAACACGCTGAGTGCTTGCGGATTCCGTTGCCACATGCCTGGCGGTTCCTATTTCTTGTATGTCAAATCACCGCTCGGTATTCAGGGTGGCCAAGATTTCCCGACCGCCGAGGCCGCTTCTCAGTTTTTGATCACCGACCAATCGATTGTTACGGTTCCGTGGGATGACGCAGGCGCGTTCCTTCGATTCTCTGTGACCTACATGGCAGACGATGAGTCCGCCGAAGATCGGTTGATGGAAGATACTAAAAAGCGTTTTAGCGATCTCAAATTACGGTTTGCTTGAGAAAACGAACTGTTAACGACTCGAATTGCTCGCTGACAAATGCAACAAAGCCAGTACAAAACTTTACGGCGAAAGCCTAAGTGCGGTTATGGACGGTAGCGAAGTCATTCAACCGGTGGTCGCCTGCTTGGGTTTTCCTGTAGCCGGGAACCCGACCCAATTCTTAATG
>JANMNK010000400.1:0-2659 GCA_031373875.1 Pirellulaceae bacterium
CGCTGCTGGGCTCAGTCTGGGGTACCGTACGCGAGACCGCCGAGGACAAAGCCAAAATGATCGAGGAATATAAATCACTGGTAGCCAATGCGGACATGCCGCAGCCAGATGTCGTACTTGGTCGCGCGATTTTTGCAAAGACCTGCCAACAATGCCATGTTTTGTACGGCATCGGCTCGAAGATCGGTCCCGATTTGACAGGATCGAATCGCTCCAATCTCGACTACTTGCTGAGTAATATTGTCGACCCCAGTGCCGTGATGGCCAAAGAATATCAGCCGACTATGGTCTTGACGGATTCCGGGCGAGCGATTGTTGGATTGCTGCGTTCTGAAAATGAAAAGAGCATTACACTGCAAACGTCGACCGAGATCATCGATGTTCCGCTCGATGAAATTGAGGAACGCAAATTGAGCGACAAATCCATGATGCCTGACGACCAGTTACGCAAATTCTCGGAACAAGAAGTCCGCTCATTGTTCGCGTATTTGGTTTCCAAAGCACAAAATCCTCTTTTGCTCACACCCGAAACAGCACCGATGATTTTCAACGGCAAGGATTTTACGGGTTGGTCTGGCGATCCTTCGCTTTGGTCAGTTGAGGATGGCGAAATCGTTGGTAAGACCAAAGGCCTCAGCCGAAACGAGTTCTTAATTGGAGATATGGTTGCAAATGATTTCCGATTGACTTTTGAAATCAAGCTTGTCGGGAATGAAGGAAACTCCGGCGTTCAATTTCGAAGCACGGTGTTGCCCGAAAATGAAATCAAAGGTTATCAAGCCGACATCGGTGCAGGTTGGTGGGGGAAACTGTACGAAGAACATGGTCGAGCTTTGCTCTGGGATAAATCCGGAGAGGATCATGTCAAGAACGGAGATTGGAATACTTACGAAATCAGCGCCATAGGCAAGAAAATCCAGACGCGGATCAACGGCAAATTGTGTGTTGATCTTGACGATCCCGACGGCGAACGTGCTGGCGTCTTTGCTCTTCAATTGCACTCGGGCGGCCCGACAGAAGTCCGATTCCGAAACATTATGATAGAACCGATCGGTGTTACCCCGGATGCCAAATAGACGTTCGCCCTCAGTTGCGTGCGATCAGAGCGCGGATTGTTTTCCGACGATCGCCCGCAATTCATGGGGCTTTGGTTGTCTCGTACTAATTTCCTAATCGGCTTAGTATCTCCATCGCCTTGGTCTCGAATATTTTTTGCCATTCCGGCGCAACAATGCAGTCGCAGTCCTCTTGCGCATAACCGGCATTTTGCCTCTGCGCAACGGTTGGCGTGTAGTAAATGTAACCGTTGGTGTAGCCCGCGACGAAAGTCAACGGACTCGGCGCGGCCTTTTTAAGATTCAATCCAATCTCCACTGTCAGTTCGCCAGGAAACGTGATCATGACAAAATCGCCCAGCCTGAAGCCAACGACTTCGACATCCACGGTATCGCTGCCCGCTGCTTGGTTTTGAGCATGATGCATTTTCAACAAATCAAAATTTGTCTGAAGTCGCGTGAGCTCTTCCATGATCATCACGTTCTTTAAATACTGATCCATATTCGCCCGGTTCTCCGAGTCCATGCGTCGCAAATCGGAGCGATCAAGCGATTCATCGAGAAGGTAACGATGCGAACTGTATGCAGGAAACTCGGGAAATAATTTGTATTGAACAAACAGCGAGAGGAACGTTTTGAAATTGAGGCTTGTGCCTTTGAGAGTCGTCAGTAACCGGGCTTGTTCCGCTTGATTAGCCGCCATCCGTTTTTCCAAGTCGGCACCTCGAGGTAGCTTGAGGACTTCGTTAACGAGCTGCAATTTAGCTGTCGGCATGGAGCGTGTACTTTTTAAGCCTCGCAATACACTGAGGCCGAGCATATTACCAAACGGTTCCGAGTCGCGGGGGTTTTGGACGTCTTTATAAAGCACCGGATTGATATCGCCCGCGCAACCTTGGACGAAGAACGCCATCGTTCCATCGCTCATATTCTCCTCGATGACTTTGGATGCAAATCCAGGAAAGTCGGCTGTGTTGCCGCCGTTGGGAACTCCTTGAATCGGGTGGCAAGCGAAGTTGTAAACTACTGCAAGCGTTTCGCCATTGAGTTTATCAAGTCGCAACAGGCCGATTTCTGGATCGATGGGACCAATTGCGGCGACTTCCTCATCGGCAGGGAGCGCGTAGGCATGTCGCACATCGGCTTCGGCACCGCTCTTGAGTTTAAGTCGACGGTTTTCCATGATCCTATTTTCGCTTCCTGTTCCCGCCCCGACATGGACCGGCACCAATTTTTGCATTGCTAAACGGACCGCCTGAACGGTTCGATCCTCGACATCTGCACAGACGATTCCGTGACAATGGCTTGCATTGACCAACAAACTTTCAGGGGCAATGTTCAGGTCCGTCTTTAGTCGCGCGCGGACATTCGCAAGGAAATCATTTCGTATGGTACCAATCCCACCAATCGAGACTGCATCCACAGTAATAATCACCAATTGGCTCGCGTCGCTTTGGATTACCAGTGCTTTCGCGTACAACGGATCGTTGACCAATTTGTTCATACGATCGGTAATTTCAACTTTCCCCACTCCGGCCACAATCTGCTCAGCGCTGACCGACGAAAACAAACAGCATTGGACCATCCATGTAAGTAGGAACAGC
>JANMNK010000412.1:0-1899 GCA_031373875.1 Pirellulaceae bacterium
TTCTTGAAGGACATTGGCAAACTACGATCGACTCAGCAGGAAATCGGAAAGTGTGTTTACGATTTGCTCGAGAATTCCAGCGAGGAAAGCTTTACCGGTCATTGGGAAGTCGAGACATACGCCTGGGGCGTTTTACCCAGAGAATTAGCTACGAGCGATTTAGCTCAAGGTATCGCGAAAGAAATGGCTTGGTTTAGAAATATGTTGGATGATGCAAGCCAGCCATAGCCCAATTTACGTAAACCGAAACTTCGTCATCCAAACAGCCCCACAGTTTGGTGCTTCGTCGCTAGACAATCGGTAGGTCGATAGATAGGCTTTTTAGCTACGAAAGTTGTTTCGCGGCTTAAAATATCACGGCTTAAACAGTAGACAATCAACAAAGGATTTGAAAGACCGATGGTTCATCTGGGCGTTAACATCGACCATGTCGCGACGATACGACAAGCGCGCCGTACCTACGAGCCCGACCCCGTCGCCGCAGCAGCTTTTGCTGAACAAGGCGGCGCTGATGTTATTACGGTTCACTTGCGCGAGGATCGTCGTCACATCCAGGATCGCGATGTACGTTTGTTGCGAGAAACTGTTTCGGCAGTTCGATTAAATCTCGAAATGGCTTGTTCGGATGAGATCATTGAATTTGCATGCCAGATTCGCCCCGACGAAATAACATTGGTTCCTGAGAAACGCCAGGAAGTAACAACCGAGGGCGGATTGGATATTGTGGCTTCTGCGGACCGCGTTCAGCGAGCGGTTGAAAAGCTACGCGATGCCGGTATGGTTGTCAGTCTGTTCCTAGATCCAGACCTGCGTCAAATCGAAGTGGCGGCGCGAATAAAGGCGGATGCTGTAGAATTGCACACGGGAACCTTCGCTCTAGCAAAAGGAAATGCTCAAGGCGAGGAATTGGAGCGGCTGAGTCAAGCTGGAAAACTCATTGTCGATTATGGAATGCTGCTCCATGCAGGTCACGGATTGAATTATCAGAACGTTGGGGCTGTAGCTAAAATCCCGTCGATGCGCGAGCTGAATATCGGGCATTCCATAGTTGCTCGGGCGGTTTTTGTCGGCTTGAGAGAAGCTGTTGCGCAGATGAAATTACTCATTGATAATGCGGTGCGTTAATACGCGGTCGCATGTTTTTTATTTCTTAGGCAAATTCTTGACTCAGTTTGGAAATTCGAATGTCTCAAAGAAAAGGTAGTGCGTTTGCGGGTTTGGGTGTTGCGATTGTCACGCCGTTTGTAAATGGCGAGTTGGATCACGCTCGGTTGAAGGAGCAGATCGAGTTTCAGATTGCGTCGGGAACAAATTTTCTCGTTCCGGTTGGGACGACAGGTGAGTCGCCGACACTGACCCACGAAGAGCATGAACGCGTCATTAGTGAAGTTGTCCAATTGGCCGCAGGCCGATGTAAAGTGATGGCCGGTACGGGCAGCAACTCAACTGCCGAAGCCCTGCGGCTCACAAGGTGGGCTGCTAAAGCCGGCGCGGATGCTTCGCTGCAAGTGGCTCCCTATTACAATAAGCCGACGCAAGAAGGTTTTTATCAACACTTCAAAGCGATTGCGGAAGACATTGGTATCCCACACTGTGTCTATAACATTCCTGGGAGAACCGGAAAGAACATTGAGCCCGAGACAATCATACGATTGGCCGAGTTGCCGAACATTACCATGGTCAAAGAAGCGACGGGTTCGCTCGACCAATGCTCGCAGATCCTGAATTCAACGAACTTGACCGTCCTCAGCGGTGATGATTCCTTGACGCTGCCGATGATGTCCGTCGGTGCCGAAGGAGTCATTTCCGTCGCGGGAAATATTGTGCCTCGCGATATCATCGCCATGGTTCAATTAGCGCTGGCAGGTGATTTTGTGAATGCAAGAACTTGGCATCACA
>JANMNK010000428.1:0-5508 GCA_031373875.1 Pirellulaceae bacterium
CCGTTTTTTTGCGATTCAGGGAGATGGCTAAGCTTTTCAAGTGCCTTTCGATTGCACATTTCGCCGACCAAGCCCAGCTTGGCCAACGAAAATTGAGGTCGTCGCGAAGCAACAAATCCTACATAGTCCGCTTGAGGCGACGACCAAGCCGAAGCGATTAGTCGATCGAGCAAAACAGGGTCGGCGAAGGGGCAAGTTGGTGCTACGAAAACTAGCCATTCACCTTTGAAACGTCGGGCGACTTCGTTGGCCCGATCTACTGTCGATGTAAGCGTCGAAGGAAACCATTTGGCCGAGCACAGGCTCGCTTCCAAAACTTTGTTTGAGAGCGACTCATGGCCAGTGATGACAATGTCATCAAGCATGGCACTTTCTACTAATCGTCGGACACACCATTCGAGAACGGTCAATCCGTCAAATTTTCGAAATGATGCCTCTACGAGATTGGAGGAACTGTAATCAGATGAACCGAGATCGAGAATTGCAACCGTAGCATTTGGGCGAGTGTTCATGGGAGCGTCCTTGTATTTCCTATTGAAAAGGTAACTCTGTTTCCGTTGATCAGAATGATTTGAGTTCGACTCCTTCAGCCTCAAATTCGATTGCTATATTCGAATCTGCGTTGCACTTTACAAAGCACGATTCAAATCGCTGTCCGTTGCTGCCAAAGCTATAAATCAAGTAGAACAATCTTAGAAAAAGCTTTGACGAGCCAAGGCAACCGGCATCACGCGCAGTGGCTCCGACCTACGCGTAGTGTATCCCGTCGACGTTACCTGCGTCAAGAATTTGTTGATCGCAATCGCATGCCGTTCACCGACATTTAACAAATTTAACCTTCAATAAAAAAGCCCCCGAGATTGTTAATCTAGGGGGCTTAGGTTAGTGCTTAACACGGTTTAAAGGAAGCTAGCGAATTGTCTCTGCCGACTCGCTGTCTTGTTCTTGAACTTGTTCTTCTTCGTCGAAGAACTCTTCCTCGGACTCGCTGGCGACGGCATCGGCAGGTGCCGTTGGGTCGCGTTCGATCGATAGAACTTGTCGGTAGGTTTGTCCGTCGACAGTGAGAGCGACCAAGTATTTTCCAGCAGGAACGCCACCGAAACCACCGCCAAATCGTTGACCTCGTCCGGCACCTGCGCCGCTCGATGCTCTTCGAAGATCCCACTCTAAATGGTGCAAGCCAACACTGCGAGGCGCGTCGACGAAGGAATAAATCACCGAACCCTTGATATCCAATATTTGGAGCGAAAGCTCTTGGGGTTCTTTGCCAAGGGTGTAATGGAGGTGTGCAGATTGTGACGGATTTTCGCCATGGAAAGCTCGGTTACCCGGCGAGCCTTGAGAAGGTTTCCGACGCCATCGAATCACTTCGTTGGGTTCACAAAGGAATGCATCCGATTTGATCCTGTCGCTCGACAACTGTCGAAGCGCTGAAACGTCGAGAATCCACAAACTTCGTCCGTGGGTTGCAGCAACAATCTCTCCGGAAGTTGGATGTTGCGCGAAGTCATGGACTGCGACGGTTGGTAGATTGCCGTTGAACTTGGTCCAAGAGGCTCCTCGATCAATGGACACCCACACGGAAAATTCGCAACCAAGGTAAAGAACGTTTTCGTTCTTTATGTCTTCGCGAATAGCCCAAGTAGTGCCAGCGCTAGTAGGTAAGTTGCTTCGTATCGACCGCCAGGTCTTTCCTGAATCTTCGCTAACGAATAGGTAAGGCTCGTCATCGTTGCTGCGGTGACCGTCTAGTGTAATGTAGACTCGCGGAGCCTTGAATCTGGAAGCTTCAATCGAGCTAACCCAACGAGGACCCGGAACGAGATCCTGGAGCGCTTTTGTTTCCGCAGACGAGGCAGCGGCTGGGGCAGCAGTCGTCTCGGAATTCGCTACGGTTTTCTCGCCCGTGAACTCGATATTGAAACTGTCGTTGATGTTTATCGAACCAGAAATTTTCTGACCGTCGATAGTCGCTTGGAAAACAAAGTCAGCTTGACCGGTATCTGTCACCAACGAAAGTTGCTTTGTTTGCGGATCAAACTTACCGTCGCTGATTTCGCCTTCGCCACGCGTGGACTTGAACGAGCCAGTAACTTTGTTGTCCGGTTGTAATTTAAGAATCAGGTCAAACGTTGGGCGTTCGCCGCCTCCGCCTGGACCTCGGCCACCGCCTCCTTGAGTACCAGCACCCGGTTGTCCGCCAGCACCTCGCGCCCCGGGAGGACGGCCAGCACCGCCGCCACCAAGACCGCGCATTTGCAGATTCAAACTCCAGTTGCCGGATACTGGGTCATCCGCAGGCTTGGAGGTTGCAGACGCGTCACTTGTGTTTTCGGCGGCAGGTTTTGAACTCTCGGTCGGCGATTCCGACTTAGCAGTTTCAGCCGGCTTCGATTCTGCTGAGGGCGTTGGAGCAGTCGGTTCCGATTTAGGTTGATCTGCTCGAACTTCCTCCGGTTTTTCTCCAGCAGTTCCAGTTGCAGACGCACCCTCTGCAGGACGTCGTCGGCCACCGCCGCGAGAGAATATGGTTTTTAACTCTTCTTGGTCGAGGGCTCCATCTTTGTTTGCATCAAGCTGATCAAAAGCGGATTGCAACCGCTCGGAAACTTCATCTTTTTGAAGTTTGCCGTCTCCGTTTTTGTCTTGTTGTTCGATCATTTGAGCCAATCTATTTGGTCTGTCACCGGAACTTGCTGCAGGAGCATTTGGGGCCGGAGGAGTGGCATCAGGCATTGGCGAATTCACGTTTTGGCCGGCTGGCGGGTTTGGATCGGCAGGCTTTGAATCTGCCGGTTTTTCTGCAACTGGTTTGTCTCCTTCAGGCTTCGTATTTTCGGGAGCAGTTGGTGGATCCTTTGGTTTCTCTCCTTGCGAAGCTTCCGGTATTACCGCTGTTGTTGGATCGGGCTTGACAGGATCCTCGGTTCCTTCAGGCTTTTTTGTTTCAGGTTTTGGCTCTTCTTTTTTAAGAACGTAAATCGGTTCCCAAAGTTTGCCACCGTCGCGTGTCACCCAAAGTGCACCATCGGTGGTTCCGGCATAGATCAAGCCAGCTTGTACGGGGGATTCCGAAACCGCGCTGCCAGAGCCTTTGTCGGTGTTGGTGATTTCAGGCGAAAAAGCTTCGAGCGAATTGCCCTTGTTCCAAGATCGAAAAACGTGATTTCCAACCGTGTAATAGATTTTGGAGTTGTGCGGCGAAAGAAGAAAAGGCGTCTTCCAGTTAAATCGATAAGCTGTTGCGGCTGCTTGACCGGCGCCGCGACCTTGTCCACGCTGTCCGCCCGCGCCGCTTTGGCCACTTGCCCCGGCTGGACCAGCTTCGCCGCGACCGCCTGTTTGACTTGCACCGGCACTGGATGGTCCACCAGGACCACCTTGGCCTTGGGGACGTCGAGGACGGAGGCCGGATCGTTCACCGGTTCGTAAATTGATTCGCGACATCGCCCCGTTTTGGCTTTCCGAGTAAATCTGATCAGGATCTTCGGGGTCCACAAAGCAAACAAAGCCATCACCGCCGCCTACGTTGAACCAATCTGTGTTGGTAGGTCCGCTGGAGTTGCTCGAACGATTGGGACCACCCCAACTGCCATTGTCCTGCAAACCGCCGTAAACAAAGTAATCGCGATTTGCACTAACACCCACATGGTAAAATTGACCGATGGCGACGTGGTTCAGATGATCCCAGTTGTCCATTCGATCATGCGTAATGTAGATTCCACCATCCCCGCCAAGGATCATGTGCGTTCCGTCTTTCGGATCGATCCACATAGCATGATGATCGGAGTGCACGTTATTTCCGCCGTCGTCGGTAAACGTTTCCCCGCTGTCTTTGGATCGATAGAGTTCGGTACCAAGCACATACATGTACTGATTGTCGGACGGGTCAATACGAACTTGGCTGTAGTACATCGGGCGAGGGTTCAGAGTGTTGATGCGTGCCCAAGTCGTTCCACCATCTTTGGAAAGATAGATACCACCAAATTCATATTCTTCGCGACCTTGTTGGCCTTGCAAGTTTTCCGCTTGGCCACCGAGCGTCCCCGTAAACTCGTTATTTTGGCTTGCACCACCCCCGCGACCTGCGGCAGTACCTTCGCCGGATGCTCCTGATTCGGATTCTTCCGGTTTCTTTTCTGCCGTCTCGGCATCAGCGCCTTCCTTCTTTTCTTTAGGCGCCATCCCCGCAAAGTATCCAAGTTCGACTTCGATTGTTTCTATCTTGCGATCGCGAACCACTTCGAATTTCATTTTCTCCGTGGCAACATGTTTTCTGATAGCCTTGAGAAGATCATCGTTCGAGATGATACGAAGGCCGTCGGCGCCCACGACAATATCATTTGTTTTTAAGCCAGCTTTGGCCGCAGGACTATCGCCCACGACGTCAACCAATTTTGCACCAGCTTCGATATCCTCGCTTCGTATTCCAAGAAACGGGGCGTTTGAGGGTCTCTGTCCGATTTTTTCGGACTCGATGATTGCGTAGACGAAATCGGGATTGCTTCGGTAATACTGCAAACCGATACGGCCAAGTTTGGAGGAGGGGAGGCCTTGCGATAGCTTTTCCCAAGTTTTGCCACCGTCTGTTGTTCGATGGATTGCAGAGCCCGCACCGTATTTTTTGATCGGGTCGTTTCCGTCAAACCCGTCCCGTAAACGTTCGTACGTTGCAACGATCAACGTGTCTGGATTTTTTGGGTGCATCTGAACATCGATCACGCCGGTTTGGTCATCAACGAATAAGATACGCTCCCAGGTCTTGCCGCCATCCGTGGTTTTATACAGTCCGCGATCTTCGCTTGGCCCCCAGAGTCTTCCGAGAACACCAACATAGACAACATCCGGATTTTCGGGATGGATCGCGAGACGACCAATTTGAAAAGACTTGTCCAAGCCAAGATGTTGCCAGGTCTTGCCGCTGTCCGTCGACTTGTAAACGCCCTTTCCCCAAGAAACACTATTGCGAGGATTCGCTTCGCCGGTACCGACATACAAGATGTCTGGATTCGAAGAGGATACTTGCACGTCGCCGATCGATACAACCGCTTCTTTGTCGAATTGGTGTTCGAAGGTTGTTCCGTTATTTGTCGTCTTGAGCAATCCACCCGACGCTGTTGCAGCCCACCATGTCGATGGACTTTTCTCGTTCACAGCGATGGACGTGATTCTGCCCATCATATTTGTTGGTCCAATCGATCGCCAATGGAAACTGTCCATCCAAGACATGGGCATCGTTCCCTCTGGCGTTTTTTCGGGTTGGGCAGTTGGGGCCGACGTTTGCGGTTTGGCAGAAACCGGCGGTTGAAGAGTTGATGTTGCTGAGGGTGCTGGCGCTGCAGGCGGTGCCGCTGCAACGGGAGGCTCTGTCGCGGGTGTCGCGGGAGGTTCGGTTGCGGGCGTTGCAGGAGGCTGCGCATCAGGAGATTGGGGAGCTTCGGTTGGCGCTGCTGGTTGAGCAGGCGTAGCATTTTCTGGCGGAGCAGCAGGAGGTGCAGGAGTCGC
>JANMNK010000433.1:0-1899 GCA_031373875.1 Pirellulaceae bacterium
CCCTGCAAAGCTTAGCGTCGTCGAATAGCCATGACGCAGTCAACGCCGCGAGCGAACTCAAGAAGTGGGCACCTGTCGATACTCCTAGTTACTATTCACAGCTTGCGAAAGCTGTTGAGGTTCTCGGCGAACAACTCGTCCGCGCAACTCAGGATATGTCTACGATTAACACAAGAGCAACTCCTTTTTCAACTGAGTTTGCAACACACGATCACGAGTCTTTCCCAACGGCTGAAAATCCGAGCTCGATCGAATTCGGAAAAAACAACGCTGCCTAATCCCAGCTTTTTCATCGAATTTTGGACCAATTGGCAGGCCATAGGTCGATTTTCCCGATCCTGCACATAGCGTTTTCCGTTCCACGCTCTCTCCCAATTGTGAAGGGTATATCAACGAATTTAAATCGAAAAAATATGATGACTCGAATTGCAATTATCAGTACTCCGAGATCAGGCAATACTTGGCTTCGTAGACTGCTTTCGCATCTATTATCGGCACCGGAATTAGCCTTTCATACACCTTCGGAAGTTCCTTGGAATGAATTGCCGGAAAATTGCATCCTTCAGATTCACTGGCCCTTGACTTCTGCATTTGTCGACTTGCTCAATCATAGTAAGTTTCATGTTGTCGTGCTTTCCCGGCACCCATTAGATGTTTTACTCTCCATACTTCAATTTTCGCCGCATGAAAAAGAGACGTCGCGATGGTTAGACGGAGCAGGCGGAAACGAGAATTGCATTCACAACGTTACCCCTTCAAGCCAGACGTTTTTGGACTATTGCTTGAGTGAGCGCGCCAAAGCCTTGCTGTCCGTAAGTCTGCAGTGGTGGGTCGCCCCATCGGTAGTTACCGTGAAATACGAAGCACTTGTCGAAGATCCGTTAGTTGAGTTGCGGCGAATCGCAACGCTATTTACCGACCAAGTATCCGAACTGAAAATTGAAGAAGCTGTTATGGCTAACTCATTCAGTTTCTTGCAATCCATTTCAACCAACAACCACTTTTGGAAGGGAAAACCAGGAATATGGCAAGAGCTACTGCCAGCAGCGACAGCAAATCGAATAGCGATTTTCCATGAAGAGAATTTTCGTGTCCTAGGGTATCCGAGGTGCGACGATCATTTGCTTACGGACTGCCTCAGAACACCCTCTCTCGACGAGTAAACTTGGACTTCGTTACGCCTTCTTGACCAAGCATCCTTCTTGCTTTAAAAGGTTTATAGTCTTGTTTGGGAGCGGAAGTCCAATCTGACTCTGTAACCAGAATCCCGGGCTTTTTTCACCCAAGATACAGGTAAAGGTTAGATTAAGCATGGAAAAGATGCACTTGCTGGAGTCGAAACACGTTCAGGAAGCCAAGCTGTACGCAAATAGAGTCGACATGATCAAGGATATGTCCCTTCCCAAAGGCTCGCGTATTTCAGAAATTGGCGTAGCATTCGGAGATTTTTCCGAGGAGCTGATCTCCGCACATCAACCCTCTGAATTCGTCGCGTTCGATCTATTTGAATTGCATAAAATTCCAGTGATCTGGGGTAAGCCATCGGTCGAGATTTTCAACCATAAGGAACACCTTCCTTACTACCAGGAACGACTGAGCAAGTACGCATTGAGTACCGCTCTAAAGATCCACAAGGGCGACAGCAGCACGCAACTATCGCATTACCCGGACGCTCATTTCGACTTGATTTACATTGACGGAGCCCACGATTATGAGGGCGTCAAGAAAGACACGGATGTGGCTCAGAAGAAGCTCGCGAAGAATGGTTATCTGGTTTTTAATGACTATATTTACTTTGATCATATCGCCAAGGAAGAGTACGGCATTATTCCGGTCGTGAATGAGTTGTGCGTCATTCAGGGCTGGAAGGTCATTGGTTTTGCTTTCCAGAGTCAGATG
>JANMNK010000459.1:0-4897 GCA_031373875.1 Pirellulaceae bacterium
CCCTGATTTGGCCAATCATTTACTCTTCCACTTGAAAGCTTTTCGCTGGAATACTGCCAAAGAAACTGGCCGTCCGAATCGCGAAAACATAACATTACCCCTAGGTCCATTTTCGGCGGATACCTTTCTAAGTACCCGCTGCCATTATTCGTCCCTACGTAGACTTGTCCATTTGCAACGACAACATTGCCGTAACACTCTGAACCAAGCGCAACACGCCATTTGATGTTCTTTCCAAGAGTCACATCCCATTCAGTTGGAATCGTTGCATTCTGGGAGGCATTGTTGCGTAGAGGCGAGCCACCCAACTGTGGCCAGTCATTGGGCCCTACCTCGTTGTTGTACGGCAACGCAAACGGCTGCTGGCCAAAAATGAAAATCGGCAGGCAGAGGCAAATCTTTAAAACGATCAAAAATTTGAGCGGTAAACGCATCAAGAGCGAAGTTTCTGCATCGATCTGGCTTAATTTGGAGATCAATTCATTAGTCGATATGGATGGGATCTTGAAATCGAAATGATTAGTCGGCTGTGACCGAAGTTCCGCTCATCAGCATGTTAGCGTCATAGGTTTGTAATCTTGGATAAGCTCAAGGTTAGGGTGGACCGTGTCATTCCGTTGGGCGATACACTGTTGTTGAAATGTTTTCCAATAATCATTTTGAAAGACGGCCCCGCACATGGAGCAGGCTTCGAGCGTCTTGAAGCGTCCAACACTCGGGCAGTCGAATTATACTCCTTGATGATGGGTTCCGGTCTCCATTCTGCGTATTTCCGATCATAGCCAAAAGATTTTCTGCCGGGCGGTTACCCGTTGTCGTCATGCTGACATCGTCAGCGGCTCGAGCCAAACCAAAGTCGGTCTACATGGGAAAGCCGTGGGAATCACTGTGTTCCGAGGAAAATGCGGTTGCCTGGCCATACCCGCCGATTGCATCGAGCGTTTATTACGTGAAATGTTGAGAAACCATTGAACCCATTCCAGGTTTCAGCGACTTCAATAGTGAGGCGGGAACAACGTGAACAATTCGCTGGAACAGATTGACGAAGCGCTGCTGGTTGCCAAGGCCCAGAGCGGCGATGGCCAGGCATTTCGGCGGTTGGTGGAAGTCTACGATCAGCGATTGTGGTATTTCGTGCGGCGAATGCTGGACGACGACCATCGCGTCGCGGACGTGCTCCAGGAAGTTTGGTTGAGCGTTTTCAGATCATTGCATCGATTGAGCAGCCCGGCGGCATTTCGCGTCTGGTTGTATCGCATTGCCCATGATCGTGCGGTCTCTGAGTTGCGTCGCATCGGACGGGAGATCGTCGTTGAACCACTTGGCGATTATGAGCCGACAGCCACCGAACGTGAACCGAACCTGCTGAACTCCGAGACTGCAGAACTAGTACATCGTGGACTAAATCAACTGTCGATCGATCACCGCCGAGTCCTCACGCTTCTCTATCTGGAAGAGATGAGCGTCGCAGAAATCGGCGACGTGCTTGGATGCAACACTGGAACCGTCAAATCCCGATTGCATTATGCGCGAGCGGCTCTGGCATGCTGGCTCAAGGAGCAAAACGAATGAACACTCTAAACAAATCAAACAGTTTCCAGACTCTACTCGTACAGCAAGAGTGTTCGCTTTCGCGTCAACCATACCAGGATCATCGTATGCAAGTCGAAGCACGACTCGCCCAGGCCGAGCGTTATCAAAAGTACTCCAAAGTCGTTGGATACATCGCCATTCTGCTCGCCGCTGGGATGTTTCCGATCGTCGCATCGGGAGCGATAGGAAGCGCTGATCCTTTTGACAAAAATGCCAATATTTTGTCCGTGTCGCTGGCTCTCCTGTATATCGTGGCTTGCATTGTCGGGGCGGTCAGCGTCGCATCGTTCTACTCGCGATTTTCTCCACGCACGCGACAGGCCCGAGAAGACCTGCGTGACGAAATGCTTCGCGAGATGCGGAGCGAACTGGCGGCTCTTCGCGAACAGGTAACCCAATTGCAACAGGAGCAAAAGAAGTGACCATGGAAATCACACATCGCGACAACTTCGTGCAGCCTGAAGAAAGGTCGCTGGAGGATTGTTGCGATCCTCTTTCTGAGTTGCACTGTTGGGCTTTCGTCTTGTTGTGAGGTCGGATTGGGCGTGCTCATGATCGATTCTCCATTTCTTATTCGATTGTGATCTCGGCTACAATTGACCGACCTGTTTTTCAGCCGCCGGTTCCATCCAATGTAACCCCACCCGTGGCCATCCGGGGCGTAGAAGCCGCTTTGGTACATAAAGCCATAGTCTTCCGGGTCGTGCGCCTTTGAACCGCCTACGGCGATGGCTTTGGCGACCAAATCGTCCACTGCGGAACGACTTTCACACGACAGGCTGAGCAGTACTCCGCAGGCTTTGGTCGGGTTGGCAATCTCCTTGGGAGTGAACTGCTTGAACTTGGCGTGCGTGAGCAGCATCACATAGATGGTGTCGCTGATGACGATGGACGCTGCGGTTTCGTCGGTAAACTGCGGATTGTGTTTGTAGTCGAGCGATTCCCTGCTCATCGGTCGATCGGAGTCCTTATGACCGAATTAGAAATCACTTGCGTCCACGGCTTTTCCGAGTCGGTGCGGAACTCTGCTGCGAGTCTGTACGATGACACTTTCGGCGTCAAATTTTTAGTTCAATTTAGAACCTACGATGAAGCAATTAATGAGCTCAAAGATCAGTGCAAAACGCGTCCAATTGTCCCATTCCTAGGTGCGGGGATCTCTCGAGCGCTCACGGCAGCGAAAGACGTGCTTTGGATGGCTGAGCTAGTCGCGGCCACCTATCGGGTGATCATTTCGCGATGGAGAAACTGCAATTCGGCTGCTGGTTCCGAAGAATCGCCTATTTAGAACTAGGACCAAATCCATAGCTGGGACCGTCGCGACGAGTTGAAGATGGCTTTTGCTGCCCCTCAGTCTGCTGGGCATCTCCACGTTTCGTTGCTTGGACAACTTCGGCCTGAAAACCTTCTGGAACTTCGAAGCTGAAAAGTGAAGCTTGAAGTGGTACGTTGTAATGAAAATCCGTCCATGTCTCCGTAACACTTGAATCGATTCCGGCGGAGAACTTTTCGACGAGCAGCGGAAGATCAGTGGTTGGATCGACCCAGATATTGAATCGTGCCTGCTTGTCCTTTACGGTGAAACCCTTCGCCTGTACGGAACCAAAGCTCTTCACGTGATTGCTCTGTGACTCGTTAGAAAGTCTCAGTTCAGAACGTGAGAGCTGCGCGATGACGTTGAATCCGTCGGGAACGTTCAATCCCTCTGTAACCCGAGCCTTAGATTCCGCTCGATTCACTTCAATCAGTTTCTTGTTTGCAGCATCGAATACAAGGAAGATTCCACTCGGCTGTTCGACCCGACAAATGTTCCCTTCCGACAAATAGACCTGCCACGTCAATGGCGCTTTGTTTCCACTCGAGATGGTGGCCGTATAAGTCGCTGTGCGAACCTTCTTCAGCGACTCTTGGACCTGCGCGAACGCCCTGCTTCCCAGTGGACTGAAAACGATTGCCAGTGCGATACCGGCCACACACACGCCTAAGAATCCAAGATTCTTCAACATAAAACTTCTCCGTTTCCATGTGGGAACACCTTGATCAACACTGAGACTTGAGAAACGTTCGCAAGTCTGATTCGTCTTCTTATCGCTTGCTGCCGCAGCGAGTACCGATGTCACGATAACAGTCGCAAATTGCGGGCAATCGGTTACGAACAGTTGCTCTAAATCTTGCTCGTCGCCGGGGAGCGCCTGACCGTTTGTAAGTGCTTGTCGATTCATGGAAAACTTTCTCTCTGCGTGATTGGTTTAGGTTGTTGTTTGTGAACACTCGATAGCGCACTTCTTAGGAGAACGATGGTTTTCGAAAACTGTGATTTGATTGTGCTAGACGGCTTTCCCAATAGCTCTGCTATCTCTTGAAATGTCATGCCTTCGTCGAATCGCAACGAGAGCAGAGTACGCTGCATAGGGGACAACTTCTGAAGCGCGAGTTGAAGTTCGCCGCTAGCTTCTGCATCAACCAGAGTTTCAAGAGCGCTCCTTTCCGAAGCGAAACTCTTCCGAGTCAGTAAGCATGAGAGCAATCGCCTTTCTCTCGCGTTCTGCCGGACTCGCGTCAATGCTTCATTGACAACGCAACGTGTGAGCCACGCCGCCGGGTCAACGAGTCGACTAAGGTCTTGAATCTCAGAAATCAGCCGCACGAATACAGTGTTCCTGGCATCCTCGGCTGCGGACTGGCAACCCAGAATTCGATACGCGATTCGTGCAAGCCTTTGTTCGTGCGTGCGGATGAACGATTCGAGTGCAGACACATCGCCACTGACAAATGCAACGAGACGCTCTCTATCGAGAGCCTTCACTGAGGAGTCTTCCGACTTGTAGATTTCCATGTGGACTCCTGCGGCAGTGTTTTTCGCGGTTCAATAACATACAGACGCGCAGAGCCGAAGTTTGGACGACAAGAGTTACCGACTTCGGTCGAAAAAGGAAAGAAACCGTTCACGGGTCCAATTTGCTAGTGCATTAGTTTAGTGGATTTTGCTATTGTCCAAGAATGGACAGTAGAGACGATTTAATCAATGAACTTCAATCACTGGTTGCGAAGCAAGCCGCCCAGTTGGAGAAACAAGCTGTTCAGTTGGAGAAACAAGCTGCGCGGATTGCGGAGCTGGAACTAAAGCTTGCCAAAGCCCTCAAGGATTCGTCGACTTCGTCCAAGCCACCATCCAGCGATATCGCGAAGCCGAAGCCCAAAAAGAAGCCCGGCCGACCGAGGAAACCGCGTCGTGGTGGTCAGCCTGGACACGAGCAACACCTACGCCAACCGCTACCGGACGATCGCGTCAATGAGACGTTCG
>JANMNK010000465.1:0-5951 GCA_031373875.1 Pirellulaceae bacterium
GCATGCTGAAAAGAACAACTAAGCAAACGAGTGTCACAATCACGGAAAGGGATAGACCAAGGGGCTCGAAAGCGCCCAGCATGCTGATAGGAGGCGTGATGACTCCGTCCGCGGCCAACAGAGCTGCCGCACATACGACCAAGAAGCTAACAATTGTGCCGGCAAACACTTTGCCGGTGTAGCCCTGCAGTAAGCTCCAGAGGGCAAAGGTTCCCCCTTCGCCACGATGATCGGCACGCATAATCATCAAATCGTATTTCAGCGTTAGGAAAATCAGAGCCCAAAAGATTAAGCTAAGACCACCGAGGATTTCTCCTCGACTTAAAAGATCCCCCCCCGCCTGCACCATCGCTGTAGCTCGTTCGTGACCAAGATGCTGGTTTTTGAGTAAAACCGTTTCCCGCGTAATCTCCATTACGGTATAGAGAACCGATGTGCCGATGTCCCCATAAACAGTTCCAGTTGCTTGTCGCATTCGATTCCATTGCGAACTCGCATACAGTTCACTAGATTTTTCACTCCCTAATGTGTCCGTTTTCGCAGTCTGACACTCGTTTGATTTTGCGTTCATAGTATTGCTTAGTAGGTTATGTGCTTTTGTGGATGTGCCAGAGTGGGCTCTCGTTATTGAAAGCCGTGCAAATTTTTGAAGGTATTGAAATTCTTGGGGTGGCAAAACACCAGAACGGTGCAGTTGTCGGTATAACACTTTTGAGAGTGACTCAACGCTACACCGCACTGGATATTCGACAGTGTAATTGCGGTCAACTACTTTACGTTTGACTTGCCAAGCTCAGGGCCATGTAAGAGCATGCTCAGGGACTCAACCCCTTGGCCCATAAAGTACGTTGGAAATTGACCATCCCATTTATCAACTCTAGATTGCTCAATCTCAAGCTTTTTCAGTAGCATATATGCATCCGGATCCTCGATTGCTTTTGACATCTCGTAACTCTTCGCGTCTGCGACTAACTTTATTCCCTCGGCTTCAGCTTCGCGCTCGGTCAGGATCGCTTTTGCGCGCGAGTCAGCCTCAAGTTGCAGAGTCTTGTTTTTTTCAGTCTGCGTAGCCGTTTCCGCTATGGCGATTAGCTTGGCTTGTTCCGCATTGAATACTTCAACTAACGTCTTGACTATTGAGGGATCCTTGTAGACAAACCCTCCGCTAATTCCAAGGTTGGTGATAGTAATGCCTCGCTCAGAGAAGAAGCTGGTAACCATATCGACTACGCTCTTAATGTGCGGCGTGGCTTTAAGTCGTAATTCCTGCATCGGTAAATCTGTGACCTCTAACCCGAAGGCACTTTGTATCTTTGCCCGTACTTCTTGGTCCATAACCGAGGCAAGTGCGCCGTTGGGATAGTTGTGCAAGAACCTAACCGCATCGTCGCGCGAGGCAACTCGGGCGGTACACGTCCAGCCAGTTGAGAATTCAACCTGATCGCTGGTCATAACCCAGATAGCTTCATTCTTCGCGCTCGTTCCGCTATTTGGGTCCGCCGTCCATTCTCGTGTAACCGGAGATTTATCGACTCTCACTAAGATCGCTGCGTCGCGCCACTGCCCGTTTGCGCCTACGAACTCGTAGCCTCGCGGAACCCACTGCTGAGGTATTTTTACTTGCTGCGTATGAACTAGACTCTTGCGCAAATAATCTTCGGTATGCGTCGATGTTTGTAGTTCGATATTCTCGGTGAACGGCAGCAAAAATGCCTCTTCGTTGGGCTGTATCACTTCCAAATTTACCGGTTCAAACGGTCGCCAGCAGCCAGCAGAACTAAGTAGCAATACAACTCCGAACCAAGCCGAGCTGCGGCGTATGAAGTCGCGCAGACCCTCGACCAACACCGCTAGACACGCTATCGCAATGACCAACCAACCAGCAATCCGCCAAAACATTCTCTCTTGATGAGTGGCCATCATGCGTGAATGTAGTTCGCCTACATCCGTCGACGCATCCAGCTGCTTTAGTGCGTTTCTCATATCCAAATTCGCGGTGCCATTCTCAATCCGCAGAGAAAAGTAGCCGTAGGCAATCACCACAGCAAAAACACCGACTAAGCGTAACCTTGTCACGACCGATCTCCCGATACTTCGGGTCCGAGGCGCTCGAACTATTGCGACCAATGATGTCGGCCATTGCTTGGTAATGCGCAGCCGCTCACACAAGCCACGAATTGCGGGGCGGTGGCAGATGTCAAAGCAATGCAAAAGCAATGGCAACAGGCGAAACCTGCGCGACGTTATGCTCGCAAGCGAGCTAGCATCCTAGTGACCCTAAAAGGATTTAGCGCCAGCAGACTTTTAGATAGCTGCTTTCCTTAAGTGCAAACACGCGTTGCACTCGGCCGACGAGGTTAGCTGACGGGCTAGAGTTGGAAATCCTCCGGTATCATACTGATACCTAAGCCCCGGCTCTTCTGCTTGTCGCTCGAAAAGAGTTTCAAGGAAAGAAGAACAAAATGGTTCCCCCGTTCGCATTCGCGACTAGGCGACGCTACTTAATTTTCAATGTTAAGCATGGATCTTGAAAAAAACTAGAGGTCTTTGAAATAATTTTATCCTTAACAATCTGACTTCATTTTTTACCTAAGACGGGCATGCTTGGTTTAGCGCAATCGCCTGCGACGGAAACCCGCAACCGCCTGGGATTGCGCACTCAAAGTGATCAGCCGATGTGTTTCTGGACTGTCGCCAGATAGCGAAATCAACCCGCGCACCGGGCAACATTCAAGACAATCGAGCACGTCATTAAGCCGGATGTCATTGATCCATAAATAGACTTGGTTGTGGCCCCGGTCAACTTGAGCCGTTTGTTCGGTCGTGTTGTCCGTCCTTTTTCTCAGGCGCGACGATTTCCACGTTCCGCGATTGAGCATACGGAAAGTACAAATATCAAGCGCCTTGTCGTCTTCGTACGGGATGAGGCACGCATGTGTCAACCGGTTCAGTGTAGTCGATGTGCCACAAACAACCCCACCTCATGCGGTAAATTCAAATCGATGTTGAACGCATGCGTCTCGCTAAGGAACGCCTCAAGAAGTTTGTTATCTTTCCGACTGTGCCATTCACCACGAATCCAACCCACTCGCGACATGAGTCCTAAAGCCGATAGCTCGGGAATCACGACGTACTCCGCTCCTTCACAATCCAGTTTCAACAAATCGACTTCCGAAACACCCCAATTATTGATTTGCGTCCAAAGATCCTTGACTGTGAGCGAAGTCACTTCGACTCCAAAATCCCTGTAACGTGGTTGCAGTGATTCCCACACGTCAGGAACATATTCAGCAACTCGACTGTGGGAGACTGGCGATGCAAGAAGGCATTTGCCAGACTTTTTCGTAATCGCAGCATTGATCAATAAGAGTTGCGAGGCGGGAACATGCTGGGCATTCCGTTTGAGCAATTCAAAACTTTCGGGATGCGGCTCCACAGAAACGATTTTCGCATTTGGCCAGTAGTGATGGCACATGACTGTGAAACTGCCTACGTGGGCGCCAATGTCCAAGATCGTGCGAACGTTGTGCTGACGCAGAGTGTTGATTTGATACTCGTCTTGAAACACAGCATTGGCGAATTGCGCGCTGGCTGGTTCGATATAGAATTCCCTACCAAAGACTTGGTAACAGGCTGCGTGTTGCATGGCGTTCAATCCTTTCAATTCAAACTAACACTTCCTGGCTCACAAACTGTTCCAGCAATTCCACACGCTTGTCATTCGGACAATTCGAAAGGTGAATGACTTTGGCAGTAGGATGCAATTCCGCAAACCTCGGCATCCAGAATTGCGTATTCAGTTCAGTCGGAAGCTCGAAGAACGGAAATTGTCTTGCGTTGTGGTCGACCCAGAATTGCTCGGCACAGTGCGTAGACAAAAATGGCTCAGTTGGTGGCGCCCACAGATTGGCATGCTCGCGACCACATAATACGACACCTGTATTCCAAGTCGTTTCCGCATTGCTCATCGGAATATGCTGCGATTCGAGAATATTTCGTCTCTCTTCGAATAGCCAATCGTGGCTCGGCAGATGTGGCCAATCATCGTGCATGGCGATATGTCCGCGAGGCACGAATTCGAATAAATCCGGCATCGAGTCACGCAAGATTACATCTGCGTCCAAATACAGTGAGCGTTCGTAAGCCGCTGCAAACTGCTGCACGCGGAAATTTTCGAGTCCCCACCATTGCTGCGTTGGATTGGTGAGCACGATGAAATCCGAGTCACAGCGCCGAGCGTACTCTTCGAAGATCGGTCCTGTACGTTTGAAGAAATCGTAGAATGACTTGCCGATCGCGATAGTATCCGAAGTCACCAAAGCGCTACAACAACTCGATCCGGTCTGGGAAGTCCTTTACCCCGAAGAGCAATCTCGCGTTCTGGAGCTGCTCGTTGAATCGGTCACTGTTTCCAAGCACAGCGTGGACATTCATTTCCGGGCTAATGGGATTGAACAAATCGTCGACGAATTGACACCCAGGAGCGAGCGAACCGATGGCTAAAACGAAACGAACCAAACCGAACAAATCCGACCAACCACTTGAGGATGATCTCAGCGCCGAGAACCTTGAACCCGCGTTCGCGGTGCCGGATAGCAAGATCACCGTTCGCCGGGATGGGGGCAAGGTGGTGGTTTCCGTTCCCGTCAGGTTCTATCGCCGCAATGGCCGGCAGATGATCTTGGCTGATTGCACTGATTCAGAATCGGATTCCATTGAAGCTGCGGTCCCGAACAACGCGCTGCTGACTGCCCTGGCCAAAGCGTACGCATGGCAGGAGCAACTGGAATCGGGGCAATTCGAGGGCCTCGAGGACATCGCCAAAGAGCAAGGCGTCGACCGCAGCTACGTCGGGCGTATGCTGCAACTGACCTCGCTTGCGCCGGATATTGTGGAGTCGATCCTGGCAGGACAGGCCTTTGCTGACATCAGTCTGCAGCATTGCCGGAAGGGCATTCCGGTCTTCTGGGACGAGCAACGGCGAACATTGATTGCGGCGGATTGAATGCGAGCTCCCCATCGCTACAAGCGTCGCATTCTTCCGTTTCTTTACAACGCGCGACGCCGCAGTTGCCGCCACTCTCTCACGTCATTCGGTTTGGTTCTTATGAATCTTCCACGGGACGCAATGGCTAGGTTTTTCATCTCACTGCCAACTGGCATTTCCGCCAAAACCCCTCATTGCTTCAAATTCGTGTAAGTGCCGTGTTTTGCAGAGTTTCTCAGCACGGGACGTGATTAGGGGTCGTCCCGTGGTTTTGAGCCTTTTGCAACGATTTGAGCCTTTTCTGGCGGCGAATCGTCTAGAATCATCGCGTGATGAAACAGGTGTTCCTTAATATCGAGCCAACTTTCCATGTCCGACGTTACCCGAATACTGTCGCAAATAGAAGCGGGCGATCCGTCAGCTGCGGAGCAATTGTTACCGTTGGTGTACGACGAACTCAGAAAGCTGGCGGCGGCCCGGCTCGCGCAGGAAAAACCCGGCCAGACTCTGCAAGCGACGGCCCTCGTTCACGAGGCATACATTCGCATTGTTAGCGACGGTCAACCAAAAGACTGGAACGGTCGAGGGCATTTTTTCGGAGCTGCGGCTGAGGCGATGCGCCGCATACTGATCAATCGCGCCCGTGACAAGCTCCGGCTTAAGCGGGGTGGCGACCGCAAACGGGTTCATTTTGATTTGTTGACCGATCCCGAGACGGCTCCGGACCAGGACCTGCTCGAACTCGACGATGCCCTCAGCAGTCTCGCCAGTACGAATCCGCAAGCGGCGGAACTCGTCAAACTGAGGTACTTCGCCGGCCTGGACCTTCCGGAAGCGGCAGCGACATTGGGACTCTCGACGAGGAGTGCCTCCCGGCTTTGGGCATTCGCGCGGGCCTGGTTGATCGACGCCCTCGATCGTTGCTGAGCCGAATTTCAGGAAAATCTCGAAAATCTTTGGCATG
>JANMNK010000505.1:0-14624 GCA_031373875.1 Pirellulaceae bacterium
GTAAAATCCCGACGCTGTGCGTCCTTTTGCGCAGTCGAATAGATTACCGAATCAGGGTGCCGTCCATCAGAATATTTTCCGTCGACGCGAAATGTAGCAACCTCGACTTGCATTGCGTGGCCATCGCGCCGACCTCGCACACAGACGACGCCAAAAGTCACGCCGACCAAAATTGTTCGGTGTTTTCCGAAAATTGCGGTGACTTGTTCGGGCGTCGCGCTTGTTGCAACATCGTGATCGTCAGGAGTTTCCTCGCCGCGCAACTGGTCGCGAACACAACCGCCTGCAAAAAAGGCGGTATGGCCAGCAGACACAAGTTGCCGTACGATTTCTTCTGCGAATAATCGAGCCAGCTTGGCCCGTGCTTGGCTGAATTGGTCATCCATTATTATTGTGTCGGTAATCGTTGGATTTCTTTCAAGGTTAAATGCAAATGGCTTTGCCCAACGGAAGACACGGCGTCGTTGGTGTGCTTGTCGAAAATGATCGTTTCTTAGTCATTAGGCGATCTCGTTGGGTTCGCGCTCCCCGCCTATTGTGCTTTCCCGGCGGCGGAATTGAGATGGGAGAAGACTTTGAAACGGCGATTCGCAGGGAACTTTTAGAAGAACTTGAACTGGAGGTCCACGTAGAACGCCATCTTTGGTCCAGTCGAACTTCTTGGGGAACCGACTTGGAATGGATGCTCGTCGAACGTGAACCCGCGGCAACCGTCAAACCGAACCAAAGCGAAGTCGAGGAAGTCATGTGGCTCACCCAACTGGAATTGATCGCAAAACCTGACTTATTGGGCAGCGTGCCCGAATTCTTTGCAGCTCTCGAAGCGAAAAAATTCGAGATTTAGGCCGTTTTTCAGTCTTTGGCCAGTACCGAGCCAGTTTGAGCTGTCCGCGAGTTGGTTTGCGGAAGCGATTTTTTCCCACCATCTGGTTCAGAAATTTCCGACGTTTCGTCGCCCAAGAAGGCATTGCCAGTCCGCCATGGGCATTGTAAAATCCGTGACTTACTTGACGTCACCCACCCCTCATTTGGCAGGTCGGCGACTCGATTGTCAAGTGTAACTTAGTCACCCAAATCATTGAAAATCGTCCAGGGATAAGCTGAATTTATGTCCTTTGCTCCACGATACCAACAGAATAACAAAGGTCTGAAGAAAAACTCTAGAAAGCGTTCTCGTGTTCGCGTCCGTGCCAAAAAGCACGATCCGTTGTACGTCGATGGAACGCGTCCTCGACCAATGTATGTTGACTACAAGGACGTAGATTTGCTTTCCAAGCTGATTAATCGACATGGCCGAATCGTCGGTCGCCGAAAAACCGGCTGCACTGCCATCAGTCAACATGCGGTTACCGAGGCGATCAAGCGAGCTCGCTTTATGGCTTTGTTGCCTTACGTTGGCGAATAATTTGAACGTTTTCCCGCGAGCGTAAAATTGCTCGCAGGCTCAAAAAAACGAGTTCAATAAAAAAATCTTACAGCGGCAATAGGCCGCTGTTTTTGTAAATACACTTGAGCAATCAATCGTTGAGAGAATGACTGATGGGACGAGAATTTCGAACTCAACGACGAGTGGAATTTCGTGATACCGACGCAGCAGGCATCGCGCATTTTTCGGCTTTGATTGTCTATCTCGAGCAAGCCGAACATGACTTTTTGCGTTCCATCGGTACGACAGTCATGATCCCCGAGGATGCCGAGCATCTTCCCGTGGACGAGCGAGTCCGTTGGCCGAGAGTCCATGTCGAAGCGGATTTCCAAGGCCCCGTTCGATTCGAGGACATGCTGGATATTGACGTCAGAATTCTTCGAATGGGCAGCAAGAGTGTAACGTATGGATTCGTAATGACATGCAATGGTGCCCCGGTTTGCACTGGTTCGACAACGGCCGTCTGCTGTTTGGAAACCGACGGCAAGCTCCAAGGTGTTTCGATCCCGCGTTCCATTCGAGAAAAATTCAGCCACTTCTTGGCGAAAGACTGACTTCAACCATCGCGCCGATCGTAGTGCATTGGTGAATAGGGTTCTCTAAGCAACGAGCAATCATCCATGAGTGATTTGGGATATTTGGAACGATTGACTTTGCACCTAACAATCGGAGCGTCGTTGCTATCGGACGCAGAACGCGATCCGCACCTGCAATACATTCTCGAAAGTCAAAGGTCCGATGGTGGCTGGGCTGGTCGCGAAGGTGAAAGCGACCTTTACTATACAAGCTTTGCTGTCCGGTCATTGGCGATTCTCGGTGCTCTCGATGGCGACGTTGCGCAGCGCGCGGTGCGATTCGTTCGTGACTCCCTGCAGACCCGCCAATCCATCGTCGATTTGTTATCACTCGTTTACAGCGGCAAACTGCTTGAAGCATCCTGTGGTTTGGACCCGTTTTCCGATGCCAAGAGCAATTGGGAAAGTGAACTGGCTGCGCTGCTCCAACGACTGCGACGAGATGACGGTGGATTTGCCAAGAGCGAAGAAAGCCGTCTCAGCAGTACATATCAGACTTTTCTGGCCGCGATCTGTCTTGAGTTGATTGGTGAGCCGATGCTGGACCCCGACAAAGCCACTCGGTTTATCCTGAGTCAGCGTCAGGAAGATGGCGGATTTCTAGAAGTGCGTGTTGCGAAGCGTTCGGGAACGAATCCAACAGCCGCCGCAATAGGAGCTTTGCGTGTACTCGCGGCGCTCGACGACTCCGTCAAGCAAACAGCGGCCGATTTTATTCTATCGGTTCAAACGGATGAGGGTGGATTCCAAGCGAACACGCGCATTCCCTTGCCCGACTTGCTGAGTACTTTTACCGGATGCGTGACCCTGGCTGATCTGGACAGCTTGTCCGAATGCGACGTCCAATCGGCGAGAGACTATGCGAGGCAAATGCAGCGCCCCGATGGTGGATTCGCAGGTTTCGAACTCGATCCCGATCGCGACATCGAGTACACGTTTTACGGACTTGGCCTGCTGGCAATGCTGAATTCGGAACCGTCGTGAGCAACGCTCGCGCATTCCCGAAGATCATCAGAGCCTTGTCACTCACCTTCCGCATATCAGGATTCGTAAATTTTCGGATCCTTGATGATCGCAGATGCCCAGCTAAACTTCGGTCCCGCAGTAAAGCTAGCTAGTAGTAGAATGCCGTTTCGACTTTTGCACGGCAATAGTTTTGCAACTCCTGCTTTCGAGAGGAGAAAAGCGACTCTCTACCCTACTCGCTAACTCGCCTGGAATGCAAGTTTGTTCTTTTGCACTAGTGTCGGCGATCGACTTTTTCCTATCATACGCCCGAAATCATTCAAATTACTGGTTCACTATGTTCTTCTTGTGAGTTTGGGCGGGGGAGATGGATTTCCTTTGGGGGCGAGCGCACTTCTGCATTCGGTCGACATGGCTGAGTGTCTTGCTACGCACTCAAGTAAGGCTGACTGTCCTCCTGTTCTCGATACTTTCTTTCGTACCTTGTCTCTCGAACGCAGACGATCCCTCTCTTTTTGATGCAGTGCTTGCCGAGCAGAATTTAGACGCGTGTATCAACGACGTCAAAGTTGTCTCGCTCGACCGAGCTTGGGCCGTAGGCGATCGTGGATTGATCTTGGCAACCAGCGATGGTGGCAAGAACTGGCGGAAACAAGACAGCCGCGTCACGTGCCCTCTATATTCCGTAGCGTTTGTTGACGAGCGTCAAGGCTGGGCGGTTGGCGGTTGGGTCCAGCAAAATTCTGGTCGCAGCGTGGGTGTTATTCTCACAACAATCGATGGCGGTCGTACTTGGAACCCAGCCAAAAACGCCGACATACCTCGGCTGTTCGGTGTGCAATTCACAGGCGGACAAGAACTAATGGCATGGGGTGATTACTCTCCCAGCCAGCAGTCGAGTGTTTTTGTGAGCCGGGATAATGGCAAGACATGGTCCTCATCGCAAATTCAGATTGGCCACGTGCACGATGCAGCTTGGTCGAGTTTTGGCCAAGGCATATTGATCGACCGCCTCAATCGTGTAATTCAAGTTGAAAACGGAATCGACCTATCGGAACTATACGTGTCAGAAAAAGTCCCTTGCCGTTGGAGTGCAATTCAATTTGCGTCCAATGGCTACTGGCTGGTAGGGGATTTTGGACAAGTCGCGCACAGTTTGGATGGTCGAAGATGGCAAGTTTTTTCGCTTCCCGGTTCTGCACGAGATCGGGAACTCATGCGATTGCGTGACGTACATGCACAAGGCGAACATGTATGGGTAGTCGGTGAACCGGGAAATGTAATCTGGCATAGCCGAGACGCCGGGCAGACATGGGAAGTTCAAACAACGGACAATCAACTGCCTCTGGTCACAATCGATGCTGTTCAAGCCGACCGAGTGATTGTGGGAGGCGCTTCGGGATTGCTTCTCGGTACTCGGAACGGGGGCAAAGGATGGTGGACCGAGCGATCTGTAACGAAACGGATTTCGTTGCTCAATATCGCGAGTAGCCGCACTTCGGCTGCTTGGTATGCGGCCGCCGTCGCAACCAACGAAGATCGACGTTCTGCGGCCGTGCTGATGCTCACACCCGATCGAATCGAATCCCGGGCGGATGCTTTACCCGACTTTGAAAGTCGCAGTGACTACGTCCGAAGCGCGCTCAGTCTAGCTTGGGTCGACACAATGATCTCGCCAACCCACTCGACCGCTAAGCCAATGAGGTTGCACATCTCTGGTGTAGATTCCGCTTCGCCAATAATCGACACTTACCTGCGCCAAATAGTCCAAGCGATCCGAAGTTTTCAACCGGAAGTTTTAATTGTAGACAGTGTGTCTCAGCGAGCTCCAGAATTTGCTGCCGCCGCAAAACTGGTATTGCGAGCTGAGAAGTTCGCGGCCGATCCTGAGTATCATCTTTTTTCGGCCCAGTCCAATATTGTGGAAAAACCATGGAAAGTCGCCAAGATATACGCTTCGGCTATCGCAGCGAACGGCAAACTGCGGTTCGATGATTCGCAGTTAATCAAGTCAACCGGAAAATTGCTGGGCCAAATGACTTCGCCTTGTCAGACTCTATTTTTAACAGCCGAATCAGACGAGCAAACCTCTCCAAATGGATTGGTATTACTCGAAAGTACCGTCCAAAGCACAACCGCCGAGACCAAGATATTTGGCGGTATCCTGCTTTCCGACGAAGGCAGCCGCCCTGCTTCCGAAGTGCGCAATTCCAACTACCAAGTCCTGATGGGCACGTTGCAGCGACAAACCGCCGTCGATCGATTTGTTGCAACGCCCGGTCCACGTTGGCGCGATGATCCAAGATGGAAATCGACGCTCGACGTATTCGTTCAAGCGAGCGGTAGTTCTTCGATTGGCCCAATTTTGCTCGAGACAGCCCGGCAGTGCCGCGCGCGCGGTTACTGGAATCGTTGGCGAGTTTGCTTGGAGAAAATAATCCTTCGCGAGCCAAATTCGGGCGCGGCGGAGAAGGCTTGGAGCGAGTTAAGTACATTCAGTGTAAGCGACGAACTACGGCATTGGTTGTCCAGTCTGCAAAGTGAAACGCAGCCCGAGTCGGTTCCGTCAGCAGCCGTCTCGATCGCAGTACAAACGCCAGTCAGTCCGTTCGAGTCGAATAACGCAAAGCAAAGAAACTCGTCGGAGGTACAACAGGCGAGTTTTACCGAAGTGGTTCAAACGAATGTGCACGAGACCGTTTCGCCGCCAGAGACTTCGAATAACGCCTTCGAAGCACCGGTAAGCGTCGCCGCCACCGCGCATCTTGAGTCGATTGTTCCGCCGAGAATGCTGGATAATTGCTATCAGTCGATTGCTGTCAGCAACCCCGCTTTCCTGTATGACCTCCGTTTGCAATCTGTCCAAGCAAGCCAATTGCGCAAATCGAATAGCCCGGACAAGCTGCGTGAAGCACTCGGCATCTATGATCGTATGGCGATGAATAAATCGATAGCAGGTTGGTGCCAAGTCGGTATGCAAGAGTCCGCTTGGATGGACAATAAAGTCGACGAAACGAAAAGCACACGTATTCAGTTTATCGGCGAACAGCCTTGGCTGGACGGTTCAGCAAACGAGTCGGTTTGGAAAAATATCTCAACCCATTTGTTGACCGATCCATTCGACGCAAAGCAAATGGCTTCGGCCCAAATAAAGTCAGCTTACGATGCGACACATCTTTATTTTTCCATACTCTGTCCAGCCTCTGCCGATCGAGCTTCGCTGTTATCCAAACCCAAGCAACGAACGCGCGATGGTGCCGATCGACGCAAAGATCATATTGTCCTACGGCTGGATACGGATCGCGACTACGCCACTTGGTTTGAGTTTGTCCTCGATGAGGATGGTCAAGTTGCCGAGAATTGTTGTGGAATGGAAGCTTGGAATCCCAAGTGGTTTGTTGCTCAAAATCGAGAGTCCAATTACTGGTCTGTTGAAGTAGCAATTCCTTTGTCGGAGTTAAGCAATCGCCCGCTCCAAAAGAATGATGCTTGGGCCGGTTGTTTCTACAGGAAAATTCCAAACGCGGGAACGCAGCATGACGGTCGAGTGGTTTCGGATGAAAATCTACCTCAAGGAATGCGTTTGATGATCTTTGAGTAGATCGTTTCTTTAGCATCGACTTACCTAATGCAAACGCAGAATACATCGGTTCATGCTTCCCCAAGAGAGGAATAGCGTGTTTCTTTGTTGTTAGAGGCTTTTCCCGCGAATTTGGGTAAAGCGACAATTGACATCACAAATCACAAAACGATATGCTGCTGAGTTTTCCAAAACTCCTCCAAATCATTATGGAATAACGTGAACGAAGCAATTGCCAAAGCTGACACTCTGATCGAGGCCATGGGTTGGATCCGCCGATTCCGAGGAAAAACAACCGTCATCAAGCTCGGCGGTAGCCTTCTCGAAGATGAAACGGCACTTAAGCACATTCTGCTTGACATCATCTTTATGGAAACCGTTGGCATGCGACCTGTGCTTGTCCATGGAGGTGGTCCGTCGATCAACCGCGCGATGGACGAAGCCAAACTACAACCGACATGGGTCAAAGGTCGTCGAGTCACCGATGCTGCGACGTTGGATATCGTGGAGCGCGTACTGGGATACGAGCTTAACAATTATTTGGCGAGCGAAATTGAGCGGCTTGGCGGTCGTGCGATGAATCTGAATTTCCAGACGACCAATGTGTTGTTTGGTGAGAAACTGTTGCTCGAAGAACCCGGGGCGGAACCGATAGATTTAGGTTTTGTAGGGAAAGTGACACGTGTGGATCGGCAAGTCATCGAAAGTTTGACTTATACCGAACAAATCCCGGTCATCCCATCTCTATGTATTGATCAACATGGACAAAAGTACAACGTCAACGGCGATACAGCAGCGATGGCTGTTGCCGAAGCTTTGGGTGCCGAGAAGTTGATCTTCGTAAGCGACGTGAATGGCGTGCGCCGCGACAAGTCTGATCCCACGACAGTTATTCACTCGTTAACTGCTGAACAAGCACGCGACTTGATAGACAAGAAAATTATCGATTCAGGTATGATCCCCAAGATCGAAGCTTGCTTGGGTACGCTTGATCGAGGTGTTGGTAAAGTGCACATCATCGACGGTCGAGTGCGACATTCTCTGTTGCTCGAAATCTACACGACTGCGGGAGTGGGAACTGAAATAGTCCGAGCACGCGTTCCGTTTCAGGATGCAAAATAGAATGAGAGCTCGGTACATTGGTAATTGCGAATGCACTTGTTTGCGTTTTGAGGAAGGGAATTGAGTATGTCGGAAAAAACATTGAGTTCCAAAGATACGGTCGCGTTGTTCGACCGCTTCGTGATCGGCAACTACCGTCGACTCCCCGTCAACTTGATACGCGGTGAAGGCTCTTGCATGTGGGATGCTGAGGGGCGCGAGTATTTGGATTTCTTTCCGGGCTGGGGATGCAACCTCATTGGGCATTGTCCGCCACAAGTTGTTCGCGCGGTTCAAGAACAAGTAGCACAATTCATCCACGCTCCGAACACATGGCTGATGCAGCAGCAAGGCCAGTGGGCAAAGATGTTGAGCGAACGAAGCTTTGGCGGTAAAGCTTTCTTTTGCAATAGCGGTGCCGAAGCGAATGAAGCTGCAATCAAGTTAGCGCGATTGAACCGAGGTCCGAAACGACACAAAATTATCACCTTCGAGGGCGGCTTTCACGGTCGAACCATGGGGGCATTATCCGCAACGGCCCAACCCAAATATCACGAAGGTGTTGGTCCCATGCTGGCTGGCTTTCAATACTGCCCGCACAACGACCTCGAAGATGTCATCAAACGTATTTCAGAGGATACGGCAGCAATCCTCATTGAGCCGATCCAAGGCGAAGGTGGAGTGCGAATTCCATCGTCCGAATTCTTGCAAGGTCTTCGCCAATTGTGCGATGACAATGACCTACTGTTGATCTTCGACGAAGTTCAAACGGGATGCGGTCGAACTGGCGAATGGTTTGGATATCAGTATTTTGGTGTCGAGCCCGACATCATGACGTTGGCCAAAAGTTTGTGTGGTGGAATTGCTGGTGGTGCAATGGTGGCTCGGCCCGAAATCGCCGAAAGTCTCAAGCCAGGTACGCACGCGTCCACCTTTGGCGGTAATCCAATCGCGGCTGTCGCAGGAATCGCGACCATTCAGACGATAGAACAAGAGGATTTGTTGGTGAAGTGCCGCACCGCCGCAGAACGCTTCGCAGTTCATTTAGGGAAGTTAAAAGAGCAATGCGAACAAGTCGTGGAAGTTCGGCAAGCTGGATTGATGATGGGTATTGAATTAGAAACCGATGGTAGTGCAATCGTGGCCGAGTGTTTGAAGCAAGGTTTACTGATCAATTGCACTCACCAAACCGTTTTGCGTTTGTTGCCCGCCATGAACATCTCGCCGGAGCAAATCGACTCCGGAATGTCGTTGCTGACCGATATTGTGTTACAGTATTACGCTCAACAAGTTCAATCGGTCTAACGATTCTCGGCTTGACGTGTCCCCGATAGCCGATGAACTGAATACCCCGCGTTGCTGTGCGGGTGGGGGCAAACTTAGTGTCACTCCTTTACTACCTGTTTTTGATTATTTTCGGATAAGAAAAATTGCATGGTTGATTGCTGATATACGATGAGACATTTTCGAACAATTTCCGACGTTTCTGCTACCGAATTCCGTGAAATCCTGGGGATCGCTGAACGACTGAAAAAGGAATTCTTGGCGGGGAACCGTCCAAAGCTTCTGGCCCAGCGCTCGCTAGCGCTTTTGTTCGAGAAACCAAGCCTACGCACTCGCCTTAGCTTCGAGGCTGGTATGATTCAGTTAGGTGGCGTGCCGATTTACATGGGCCAAGACGTTGGGTGGCGGACACGAGAGAATGTCGGCGATTTTGTCCGCGTGCTGGGAGAGTACTGCGATTTCCTCGTTTGTCGCACCTACGCCCATGCCAATATCGACGAACTCGCGTCGCACAACAGTTTGGTCGTGCTCAATGGCTTGAGCGATGCGGAGCATCCCTGCCAAGCGATGGCAGATATCATGACGATGCAAGAATTGGAGCCGAACCTTCAAGGACGGCAAATCACCTTCGTTGGTGACGGAAATAATGTCGTACGCTCACTGATCCAAGCCGCTGGGTTGTGCGGTATTCGATTCCGTTTGCTTGGTCCTTCGCAATATCATTTGCCCAGTCAATGGATCGAAGGCATCCGTAAAAATTTTCCAAACCTCGATTTTCATCAATCCGATGACGTGCCCGAGTCGCTGGCCGAAGCTGACTTTGTTTATACGGATGTTTGGACAAGTATGGGGCAAGAAAAAGAAGCCTCCATGCGCCGCGAAGTATTCCGTCCCTACCAAATCAATCGTGCACTTATGAGCCACGCTCCGAAACATTGCCGAGTATTGCACTGCTTGCCGGCGAGGCGAGGCGAAGAAATTACCGACGACGTTATCGACGCACCCAACAGTCATGTCATACAACAAGCCGGAAATCGAATGCACTTGCAAAAAGGTCTCTTGGTATGGTTAGCTATCCAGCGCGGATGGCTCGATTCAAAGTCCGTCGCCTCCCTTTAAAAAATTCATGAGAGCCCAGTAAATTCATGCAGTCCATTCGGCCCGTCCAAATTCAACGAAGCTTTACAAAACACTCCGCCGGTAGCGTTCTTTATCGATGCGGGGATACCGTCGTGCTGTGCACCGCTTCGATCGAAAACTCCGTGCCTGCCTGGCTTGTCGGCTCTGGCAAAGGTTGGGTTACGGCGGAATACAATATGTTGCCCAGCAGCACGAGCCCCCGAAAATCACGTGAGCGAAGCGGAAAAGTGGATGGACGAACAACCGAAATTCAACGACTGATTGGGCGTTCGTTTCGTTCCGTGTTCGACTTGAAGAAACTCGGCGAGCGAAGCGTGACGGTTGATTGCGATGTTCTGCAAGCCGATGGCGGAACACGTACGGCCAGCATTACAGGCGGCTTTATTTCACTGGTCGATGCGTTACGATCCGAGTTTGGCGGGGTTGATCGCCAATCGTATCCCTTAAAAGATAGTGTGGCCGCGGTGAGCGTCGGCGTGATCGAAGGTAGTGCGATCTTGGATCTAGACTACGTAAAAGATGTCGCTGCCGATGTCGATATGAATGTCGTCATGACGGGCAGCGGTCGGTTTATCGAACTGCAAGGTACCGGCGAGGAGGCGACCTTTGATGACAAAGAATTGTCCGAATTAATTCAGCTTGCCAAGCAAGGTATTCAGCAGCTTACCGGCATTCAAAAAAATGCCCTCGGCTCCGATTGGCCTTTCCATTGATGACTTTGAGAAAAGGTAACTGACATGTCCAAAACAGTTGCAGAGAATCCGGTTGTTGGTGTCATCATGGGGTCTCGGTCGGACTGGGAAACCATGAAGGAAGCGGCGGACATACTTGCTCAATTCGGCGTAGCCCATGAACGGCAAGTTGTCTCGGCCCATCGCACTCCTGAACTCATGATCCAATATGCAAAGTCAGCAGCGGATCGTGGACTCAAAGTGATCATCGCCGGGGCGGGTGGCGCGGCGCATTTGCCCGGAATGGTTGCTTCATGCACAATCCTACCTGTCTTAGGTGTGCCTGTCCAAAGTCGCGCATTGCAGGGGCTCGATTCGCTTCTGAGTATTGTGCAAATGCCGGGTGGAATACCGGTGGCAACTCTTGCGATTGGAACAGCGGGGGCTAAAAATGCCGCCCTGCTCGCCATTCGCATTTTGGCGCTTTCCAATGACCGATTGCGAGCGAGTATCGAGCAATTCATGAAAGATCAAACGGCCTCTGTCATTGCTGAATCCACGTTATGAGCAATTCGAAGATCATCGAGCCGGGAAGTACGATCGGCATTTTTGGTGGCGGGCAACTTGGTCGAATGCTCGTTCAAGTTGCCGCACGCTGTGGTTACCGCGTCGTCATCTTTACACCCGAAACCGACAGTCCCGCCGGGCAAATCGCACATGAAACCATACAAGCTGATTACGACGACCCCGCGGCTGTCCAAAAATTCGCTCAAATGGTCGATGTGATTACCCTCGAATTCGAGAACATTTCCTTAGCCGCAGTCGCACGCGCTGCGGAATATACGGTCGTCAGACCCGGTGCCTCGGTTCTGCAAGTTGCCCAACATCGTATTCGCGAAAAATCGACTTTGGCCAAGCACGGGTTTCCCGTAACGCCCTTTGTACCCATATATTCAAGCGATGACCTGAGCCAAGCAGGCGAGCAACTTGGCTGGCCCCTGATACTAAAAACGGCAGCTTGGGGTTACGACGGCAAGGGACAGCGGAAAGTCATTGATCTGTCACAAGCGGTCGAGGCTTGGCACATGCTAGGTCCCCAAGAAATCATCGCTGAAAAGATGATTGCGTTCGAACGAGAAGTTTCGATCTTGGTTGCCCGCAATCCTCGCGGCCAGATCGAGATTTATCCGCTAATACAGAATGAGCACTCTAACCATATCCTGGATGTATCTCGTTGCCCGGTTTCCAATCACGACATCAATCTATGTCGCAAGGCCGAAGAAATCGCGCGTGGGGTCGTGCAGGCATTGGATTGTCATGGCTTGCTGTGTATCGAGTTTTTTGTGGTTGGCGAAGATGAACTCTTGATCAACGAAATTGCGCCACGTCCGCATAACTCGGGTCACTTGACCATGGAAGCCTGCCGTACCAGTCAGTTTGAACAACAATTGCGAGCTGTCTGCAATTTGCCGCTAGGATCGACAGAAATGGTGCAGCCAGCGGCAATGGCGAATTTGTTAGGGGACGTATGGGGGCAAGGCAAACCGCACTTCGAATTAGCCATGGCCGAAGAGCGAACTTTCCTGCATCTGTACGGCAAATCAGAAGCTCGTCCAGGACGGAAAATGGGACACATTACTTGTCTCGATAATGACCCTCAGACCGCAGCACGCCGCGCGGTGGAAATCCGACAAGCCCTATCGGGCCGACGTTCGCTCTTCGAATAGTCCTTCGCTTGGACGATCAGGAATTCGCACCAAGCAGCCGAAGTTTAAGATGTGACGATTTACTTGTTCGGGCTTCGCCACTGAATATTCACAGCAGGCACTGGCTTTAGTTCCCGCGGGTCGCTGATTGACTCGGTATTAGAATCTGATGACTCGCCCGATGTCTCTGGTTCTGGGTTTTCATCGGCGGGCAGCGATTGAACTCCGGTTCCGATGGATTTGATTTCCGATTCCGTCGATTTGAAACCCGCGGGTACGACGGTACTAAATGGGTCCGTTGTGTTGGCGTTGTTTCGGATGTTCGCGGAGCCGGTTCGAGTCGAGGGAGATGCCGATTCTGAATCAGCAAATTCGGTTTCGGGTGAATGCCAACCATCGGATTTAATATGCGACGTTGCACTTACCTTGCCCTGTGTCCCGCCCGTTATCGTCGGCGATTGCGGTGTGTAAGTTGTCGGAGTTTGAAAACTACCGGTTGCGGGCGAAGGTACTCGCGTCGGAGTTTGGTTGAGCAAAGGACCCATCGAAGGGATGGATGACTGGCATCCGGACAACACGATCAGTCCCAATCCCAATAATCGACAACACGATAATCCTTGCAATTGTCGGGAAATGTACATATTCGCCCTTTCCAGGAACCGGGTTTTGGAGACTGTTCTTCGGCGGACAATACCAAAACACCTTCTGTCGACCAATGGCATTCAGCTGGACTGACGAGAGCGATTTGAGGAGTTTTGACAATAGAATTGCTAGGATTGGGAGTTTGCGGGATATGGACGAAACTCCTGCACCTTGCCCGGGTTGAAGAGTAAGAAAACCTGAACGTAAGTTCCGATTCTTCATGCCAAATGCTGTAAACCGGGTAAATTACGGGAATTTTGCGACGCAAGGGTTCGGAGTATCGGCTCCCCCAATTAAATTCAATGATGGTGGATTTTGTTCGAATACACTCTCGAACGAGTTTTTACCCCAAAATAGCTAGTCACAATCACTTTTAACGGCAGCAATTTAATGGTCTCGAAGACAAGATTTGCAAGAATTCAACTGCTCGGTCTCTTCTTCATTTCCGTCGCGTGGCTGAAAACCGCCGCCGCGCAGGATGTGGTTGGGGTTCTTTCGCAAGCTGTGCAGCCCAATGTAGCGGCCCAATTGCAATTGACGGAGGAGCAAATTGAAGATTTAAAAAAGGTCATTGCAGATCGCCAAACGGAAGCGCTAAGTCTGGCTCAGCAGCTTCGCGAATTGCCTCCGGAAGAGCGCGATAGCAAAGTCCGCAATTTCGCCAAAGAGTCCGAAAGTCGCGGATACAAGATTTTGGATCTGCAACAACGAACGATGTTGCAACGAATGAAACTTGCCAAGGGTGGGCTGGCGACTTTGTCGGACATCGAGGTCGCTCAAACGATCGGTCTCAGCGAAGGCCAACGCAAGCAAGTTGATGAAGTACTAGCAGAACGCACCAAGTTGAATCGAGAACTGGGTGAAGAAAAAGCTAAATCCGAATTGGATCTGCGACTTAAAGCCGTTTTGACGGCCACGCAATATATGGCTTGGCAAACAATGGCAGGCGTCACGAATAAGGTCGCAACGCAACCAATTCCAGATTCAAACGCGCCCGCTACGATGGATGCACAAAGTCCCGAGACTGTTGCGAGCGAAACAGGGGCTCAGGAAGGAGTCACAACAGATTTGGTCGATCGTGCAAACGTTGAAGGTGCAGACCCTTTTTCTCGTCAAAATGACGTGCAGCAGCGCGTTGACGGCGAGCCCCCGCTGGTTTTGAATTTCAACAAACTGCCTTGGGAAGACGTTCTCAAATGGATAGCAAAGGAAGCGGAGTTGAGTTTGCAAACGGATTTGTTCCCACCTGGTACTTTCACTTATCGAGACCCCTACCGCACATATTCGATCGGGCAAGCCATGGATCTGATGAATCGCGCGTTGCTGCGTCAAGGTTACGCGTTGCTTCGAAATCAACGTACGCTGATGGTGTTAGACCTGAGTTCGGGGGATAACGCGGATGTCGTCCGCGAACTGATTCGAGAATTGGCTGAGCTAGTAACACCCGAAGAATTGGATCATCGCGGTGACTATGAATTGCTCAAGTGCCTGTTTATCCTCACGCGTTTAGATGTCGCCGAAGCCGAAAAGGAC
>JANMNK010000561.1:0-4435 GCA_031373875.1 Pirellulaceae bacterium
CTCTCTTCCGTCGCACCTAAAGGCTCCATACCTTTGACGAATTCTATACTTCATGGTTCTCTCTTTTACAAAAAACTAAGGTTCAACAAGAGCTTCGAAATCAACATCGAGCCCTAACAAAAAAGTTCTGGTGATCAAGTAAGCGGGATGTCGCTGAACACTCGCATTTCAACGTGCTTCGCAACGTGAAATCGCATTACCGAATCAAGCGATTCATAAGTCCATTAAAAGTCTGGTAGTACAGCACGACTAGCTTCACGAATCGCTGAAGAGTTCGATTCATAGAAGGAAAGTCCGGTGCATCTGGACTTGTTTCCAGTGCCTACACGCCTCCGGAATCCCAGTTAGCTGCAAACATGAAGATAGAAAACCCTCCCGAGACCGGGTCGGCTTTAGAGCAAAGGCGTTATCTAGAATTGCCTTCGCTTAATTTTGAATTCTGTCGAAGTCGTTTTTTGTCTGTGCGATCTATTTGGACAATGACCCCATCCTGCACGATGATGTTCACGGATCCAAACCGTAATCCACGCAGTGCATCGCGAATAGTATTCAACTCAGCGTCGTGCACCGATTCGTTTTGATTAGAGACTGTTCCGTCGCCATTCATCTTACCATTCCATTCATTCAAATCGGCTTTGATAAATCCGGTCAATTCAAATAGAAAATTCTTCAGAGAACGTGCGAATTTTCTTTGGAATAACAAACACATTTTCGTCTATCCGAAGAACTAATTCCTCCAGTCGCTTAAAGGGCAAATCGACTTGAATCTTTTGGCCATCTGAATCTTCCAACAAAATTTTTGCAAATGATCCTGCAGGATGAATTCTCTTAATTGTTGCAGGGAGCGAAACGGACCCATTCCGTTGGCGTTCAATTTCGAGTTCGTGAGGGCGAACGTACAAGGTGGCCTTTTCCGAAAACGAACCTGCACTGCCAGCAATATCCATTGTCGCTCCACCCAAATGGACTCGACCACTCTCGACTCGGCCATGAAACACATTTACGCACCCTAGAAATTCCATTACGAATTCCGTCGCAGGGCTATGAAATACTTCTTCAGGTGTCCCGACCTGTTCAATGCGCGCTTGGTTCATGACGACGACTCGATCCGAAACTTCTAAAGCTTCTTCTTGGTCATGTGTCACTAAAATTGTCGTCATGTGAAGCTCGTCATGTAGACGTCGAAGCCACGCCCGGAGACCTTGGCGGACTTTCGCATCCAATGCACCAAATGGCTCGTCAAGCAACAATATCTTTGGTTCAATGGCAAGTGCTCTTGCCAACGCAACGCGCTGTCGCTGTCCCCCGGACAGTTGCCATGGATAACGATTCCCTAAGGCTTCAAGCTGAATCAATCTCAGAAGTTCCGTCACCTTATCTTTTATTACTTGTTTTGAAGCCCGCTCCGATCTGGGCCTGACTCGCAATCCAAAAGCAATGTTTTCAAAGACAGACATGTGCTTGAACAATGCATAATGTTGGAAAACAAATCCCACCCGTCTCTCGCCGACACGTCGCTGGGCAACGTCCTCCCCATGAAACAACACCGCGCTACCGTCGTTGTAGTCCGGTTGATCGAGTCCGGCGATTATACGTAGCAGCGTAGTCTTTCCCGATCCCGAGGGACCCAGCAGCGCCAGCAATTCGCCATCCTTGACATCAAGGCAAACATTCTTCAGTGCAGTGTACGCGCCGAAGGATTTAGAAATGTTACGAACTGAGATGCTCATGATAGGGCCTCGGCCGGTGTCGGCTCATGGGTCGGGGAATACTCCAAGGTGCGATTCAATTGCTCTTGAACTTTCCATTCCAGAAAAGTTTTAATGGCTAAGGTGAGGAGGCCCAACACGCACAATAGCGAGGCCATCGCAAACGCTGCGACGACGTTGTATTCGTTGTAGAGAATCTCGATGTGAAGCGGCAAAGTATTTGTTTTTCCGCGAATATGCCCGGAAACAACCGAAACCGCCCCGAATTCTCCCATGGCTCGGGCGTTGGAGAGAATGACTCCATACAGCAAAGCCCATTTGATGTTCGGCAACGTTACTCGCAGAAACGTTTGAAACCCATTTGCGCCCAACGAGATCGCCGCCAATTCTTCTTCTGAACCCTGTTCCTGCATCAAGGGAATGAGCTCGCGGGCCACGAACGGAAAAGTTACAAAAACCGTGGCCAGTACGATTCCCGGAATCGCAAAAATCACCTTGATATCGTTGTCCGCAAGCCAATGTCCTAGCCAGCCTTGCAAGCCAAATATCAGCACAAACAACAGTCCCGATATGACCGGCGAAACCGCAAAAGGCAAATCAATTATCGTTATCAAAATGCTCTTTCCAGGGAAATCAAATTTGGTGATGCACCAAGCGGCTGCTATTCCAAATACCAAATTTAGTGGCAGCGAAATTCCTGCGGCAATCAATGTCAGCTTGATCGCATGCCATGCGGCTGCATCGTTAAAGCTTGCCAAGTATGCGCCGACTCCTTGTCGGAACGCCTCGAACAGGACCACTGCTAAAGGCATCAACAAAAGTAACCCAAGAAAAGCAACGGACACGAAAATTAAAAGGCTTCGCACCCACAGTGGATCTCCCGACGTTTTTAGTGCAAAGCTTTGTTGCGTCATGCTAAGATTCGAACTCATAAATGTTTATGCTCCCTGTCGACGACCAGCAGTCGCCCACCATTGCAAAAGATTGATTGCTAGAAGCAAAAAAAACGAAGTGATCAACATTACCAACGCAATGGCCGTGGCGCCAGCGAGGTCGTATTGTTCAAGCTTGGATATAATAAGCAGTGACGTAATTTCCGTTTTCATGGGCATGTTGCCGGAAATAAAAACCACGCTTCCATACTCACCAATGGCTCGAGCAAAAGATAAAGTGAAGCCCGTGAGAAGAGCCGGGAAGATCGAAGGGAAAATAACTTTGGTGAATGCCTGCCAGCGAGATGCTCCTAAGCTATTTGCCGCCTCTTCGGATTCTTTATCCAATTCTTCAATTGCAGGCTGAACCGTTCGCACGACAAAAGGCAATCCAATAAAGATGAGGGCGATGCTCACGCCAATTTGAGAAAAAGCGATTCTGATGCCCCAAGGCTCGAAAAATTGACCGATCCAACCGTTCTTAGAATAAATAGCTGTCAACGCGATTCCCGATACCGCCGTCGGTAAAGCGAAAGGTAAGTCGATCAAAGAATCCATCAACTTGCGTCCTGCAAAACGATAGCGAACCAGCGTCCATGCAACGACAAATCCAAACAGCGCGTTTATGAGAGCCGCGATAAATGATGCTCCGAACGTCAATTGATACGATGCAACGACCCGTGGGTCCGTAATCGTTTGCCAAAACCTCTCCATGGTCATGGACGATGTTCTCAACAACAATGCAGACAGTGGGATAATTACGATGAGGCTGAGATAACTAATCGTATATCCCATAGTCAATCCAAATCCGGGTAACACGCTTCGTTTAGTAGTGGCAAATCGCATAATAAAGACGTTTTCCGAGGATGGAGATCAACTTGAGCTGAAGGCTTTACGGGTGCAATGCCACAGGAAATGGGCTTACTTTCCAGGCTGATAAATTTGGTCAAAAACGCCTCCGTCATCGAAATGCACTCGCTGCGCCTGGTTCCAACTGCCAAAAACCTGATCGATTGAAAATAGCTCAAGCTGTGCGAAGTTCTTTAACTCCTCTTGAGTCAATGTCTCAGGTGCGGAAGGGCGAAAGAAATGCTTGGCTGCCAACTGTTGACCTTGAGGAGAATACAAATGTTGAAGGTAGGCCTTAGCGACTTCGGTTGTTCTGTGCTTTTCAGCATTCTTCGTCACTATTGCGACAGGTGGCTCCGCACGAATGCTGAACGAGGGTACAACAATTTCGAATTGGTCAGACCCAACTTCTTGAATGGCCAGAAACGCTTCGTTCTCCCAAGTGATGAGCACATCCCCGATGCCATTCTTTACAAACGTGTTCGTCGAACCCCTCGCGCCAGAATCTAAGACTGCGACTCGCTTGAAGATCTCTGCCACGAAATTCTTTGCACTGGCATGAGCCTTGTTGACCTCTTCTTGTTTAGCAACATCGTTCAAGTTTTCTAAGCTTCCAAGTTCCTGTTTTATAGAGTAACCCCAAGCAGCCAAATAATTCCAGCGAGCGCCGCCGCTTGTCTTTGGATTCGGTGTAACGATGGATACATCGCCTCGCACCAAATCGCTCCAATCTGCAATATGTTTTGGATTGCCTTTGCGGACAAGAAAAACAATCGTGGATGTGTAGGGGCAGCTACCATTCGGCAAACCGCCTTGCCACTTGCCATCTAACAAACTCGCCTTTTCCGAAATGGCGTCGATATCGTGAGCAAGTGCCAAGGAAACAACATCCGCTTCTAATCCCTCAATAACGCTTCGTGCCTGTTTGCCCGATCCGCCGTGCGA
>JANMNK010000587.1:0-9946 GCA_031373875.1 Pirellulaceae bacterium
CCATGCGTCGTGTATATGGGTGCTGAGGACGTACGTCGACAACGGCCAAATGTCTTTAGCATGAAACTTCTAGGGGCGACCGTGTGCCCTGTGGAAACCGGGTCGAGAACGCTTCGCGACGCCGTGAACGAAGCGATGCGAGACTGGATGTCCAGCGTCGAAAATACACATTACATTATCGGCTCTGTCATCGGTCCTCACCCTTTCCCCATGATGGTTCGCGACTTCCAGTCGGTGATTGGTCGTGAGGCGCGGGCACAATGTTTAGAGAGTATCGGCCGTTTGCCGGATGTCGTGATGGCTTGTGTCGGCGGCGGCAGCAATGCGGCTGGAATGTTCTATCCTTTCGTAGGTGACCCATCGGTTCGCTTGATCGGTGTCGAGGCAGGTGGACGTGGTGCAAAAGAGGGCGAACATGCTTCTCCGTTGTCCTATGGCTCACCCGGTGTGCTTCACGGCAGCTACAGCTACGTCATGCAAGATGCCGACGGCCAGACGTCCGATGTGCATTCGATTTCCGCCGGTCTCGATTACCCAGGAGTCGGCCCCGAGCATAGCTATTGGAAAGATACAGGACGAGTCGAGTATATCGACTGTCGCGACCAAGACGCGTTATCTGCGTTTGATTTGCTCGCGCGCAACGAAGGTATTCTTCCAGCTTTGGAAACTTGTCACGCGATTTTCAAAGCGTCGCAAATTGCTCCTACCATGTCTCGTGATCAGCACTTGGTAATCTGTCTCAGCGGACGGGGAGACAAAGACGCAGCCGAACTTGCTCGTTTGCGCGGCGAAACCATTTAATTTCCCATCACGACGCTTTACCAACTCATCCCCATCGCATTGCCGAAAACTATTCATGAGCATCATTGACTCTCTGTTTGCAAATCTGCGTTCTCAAGGCAAAAAAGCTTTCCTGCCATTCATTACGGCTGGCGATCCCGATTTGGATTTCACACTCCAAGTGCTAGATCGTTTGGAAAAACTTGGTTGCTCGATGGCCGAGGTTGGCGTGCCCTATAGCGACCCGATCGCGGACGGGCCAGTGATCCAAGCTTCGTACACTCGCGCGCTCCAATCCAAGATCAAGTTGCAAGATATTTTGAATGCGGTAGGCAAGCATCGAACGACCCATTCTATGCCGCTGGTGTCGATGGTTAGCTATGCCATCATCCATCGAAAAGGACCTCAAGCCTTTGTGGAACAAGCCAAAGCAGCGGGCTTTGCCGGCGCTATTGTCCCCGATCTGTTGGTCGAAGAAAGCCAGGCACTGTTGGAGATTTGCCGTCAAGCGGATTTCAACTTAATTCAATTGGTGACGCCAACTACGCCACCCGATCGCGCTTTGCGCATCGCCGAACAGTCAACAGGATTTCTATATTTCGTTTCGGTAACCGGTATTACAGGTGAACGTCAAGAATTACCCGAAGGACTGGTTGATCGCATCGGCTGGCTGCGCGAACGTACAGCTTTGCCGATCTGCGTTGGTTTCGGCGTAAGTCGCCCAGAACACGTGCGATTGCTCGCGCCGGTTGCAGATGGTCTGATTGTGGGCTCGGCCATCGTGCGTTTAATGGCCGAAGCTGAAGTCAAAGGTCGAGAGGCGGCACTTGTACAAATCGAGGATTTGGTTCGAACATTGATGGGTGCCTTAGCAGAATCACGATAAACGCAAGAACTACCATTCCCTGCCGCAATCACTGTCCCGCGAGGATCAGCAAATGTCCATGAAACGAAATAGCTTGTACCTCCCAGCGATCGCTTTTGGCATGTGCCTACCCTTGCTTACTGCATGCGACAACCCAAACCCGTCGGATAACATTTCGAGCAAGGACCAGACATTTCAAAAAGCTCCTGACTCTCCGAACCCTGCCAAGAATCAGTCGATATCCGAAAGCACTGAACTGGCTGCTTTGGCAGGTATTCAGTTTCAATCCGGGACAGATGGAACAATCAAGTCCATCGATTTTTCCGGCTGCACAGGGGATTGGACAAGCAAACTTACATTGCTTGGCCAATTGCCCAAACTTGAGTCGGTTACCGTGGCTGGAGAGTTGGTTACCGACGATCTTATGGCGTCGCTCGGCAAACTTACTTCGCTCAAGAGTCTGCGTATAAAGGATTCCCGAGTTACCGATCAAGGGCTGGCCGCAATTTCAAGCATGACGAAATTGCGGAGCCTCAATCTCGGTGGTTCAACAATTACCGACGGGGCACTTGTGCATTTAAAGGGCCTAACGGATCTGGTTAGTTTCGGTTTACAAAACTGCCAAGTAACTGACGAAGGTTTCAAGCAACTCGCTCACTTGACCGAGTTGCGAGAATTAAATTTGTACCGAATTCCAGCGGGAAACGGGGTGCTATCGACACTTTCTAAGTCGCTGAAGCTTGAAAAAATGAAACTGAGTGACATCGGAATTACCGACGATGGCCTCAAAAACATCGCTACGTTTCCTGAACTTGTGCAAGTCGATTTGAGCAACTCCAAAGTTGGCGACCAGGCGCTAGTTCATATCGCTGCCTCGCCGAAGCTAGAAGACCTCAACATGTGGCACACATCCGTCACTGATGCTGGTCTCGTAGCAATCGCCAACATGCGGCTGAATCGCCTCAACCTGGATGACATTCCGACTATTACCGACGGCGCGATTCCCGAAATTATTAAAATCTCGACCCTTGAGTTTTTGCATCTAGGAAAAACTCGCGTCACGGATGAAGCCGTCATGCAGTTGACCAAACTCGCCAATCTTAAAGAACTGCGGCTTAACAATACCGCTGTAACGGAAGCGAAGGTTGCTGAGCTAAAAGCGGCCATGCCGAATTTGTCGAAGGTCGTAAACTAAAAATGGCCCAATCGACCCAAATAGATTTAGACTCAGCGCTGCAGCGCTTTGGCTTAAATGCATTTCGGCCAGGTCAGGCAGAGGTGATCTCGCAAATATTGGCAGGCCAAGACTGCCTTTGCGTGATGCCGACAGGTGGTGGCAAGAGCCTTTGTTATCAATTGCCCGCCATCGTTCGTCCGGGATTGACAATTGTTGTTTCCCCATTGATCGCCTTAATGAAAGATCAAGTGGATGCGTTGGCTCGCCGCGGAATACCCGCGACGTTGATCAATAGTTCTTTGTCCGGTTATGAGCAGAACGAACGACTTCAGGATGTCGTCGATGGCAAGTACAGATTAGTCTACGTCGCGCCCGAACGGCTGCGGAACCAACGTTTTTTGGAAGCAATTCGGGCCATTCCCATTCAGTTGCTGGCGATCGACGAAGCACACTGCATCAGCGAATGGGGGCATGATTTTCGTCCCGACTACGCGCGCATCGGCAGATTCCGCGAATCGCTTGGCAACGTGCAGACAATCGCGCTCACGGCTACCGCTACTCCTCGGGTTCGAGATGACATTTGCAATATCCTGCGTCTGCGTTCGCCTAAATTGTTCATAACAGGGTTTGCGCGAACGAACCTTCATTTCGGCGCGTTAGTTTGCCACAGCGATCGCGAGAAGGATTGGGCTTTGTGTGATTTCCTTAAATCCAAGCCCGGATTCGGAATCATCTATGCATCGACCCGCAAACGATGCGAAGCGATCGTCGAGACACTGAGTCGCGAGCTAAAAATTCGGGTCGCTGCTTATCATGCTGGCTTGCTGGTGGAAGAACGCAAAGCAGTACAAGAGCGATTCATGCGTGGCGATCTCGATACGATCGTAGCAACCAACGCTTTTGGAATGGGAATCGACAAATCCGATCTGCGTTATGTTGTCCACTACAACATGCCAGGCAGCTTGGAGGCGTATTATCAAGAAGCAGGCCGCGCCGGACGCGATGGGCGACCGTCCGTTTGCTTGATGATGTTCTCCTATCAAGATCGCTATATCCATGAGTTTTTCGTTGAAAACTCGTACCCGCCCCAGGATTTCGTGAAGACCGTTTATGAGTTCATGCAGGAGCGGCTCGAAGATCCCATCGAACTGACGTTGGATGAAATTCGCGAAGCTCTCAATCTGCCGCTATCCTCTGAGGCCGTAGGGACAGCGTTGCAGTTGATTGCGAGGACCGGCGTTATCGACCGACTCGAAGCTGGTGCGGGACTCGCTATGGTTCGCATTTCAAGCGATTTGCCGACTCTCGTAAACCTTTTGCCTCGCGAATCGAAGAACCGACGCAAAGTCCTTCAAGCCCTAGAGAAAGCCGTCAGCGATCGACGCCACGAAGCTGTGTATGTTCATCCGCGCTGGCTGATGCAACATACCGAGCTCGATCGGGATGCGCTGAATCGTACACTTAAGGAACTTTGCAAACTCGAAGCGGTCGAGTACGTCCCACCTTTCCGAGGGCGAGCTGTTCACTTCAGAAAACATGAAGTACCCTTTGATCAACTTGGAATCGACTTCGAAGCACTCGCTAAACGCAAAGCAGCCGAATATGAAAAGCTTGAGCAGACGATCGGTTTTGCCCAAGCACGCCAATGCCGACAATTAAGCATCTTGCAATATTTCGGCGATCCTTCGGCCCAGGTTTGCGGAAATTGTGACCGATGCCAAGGGACGGTCGGTTGGCCCCGAGTCGAGCTTGGCGGTAATCTGCCTGCACCAGCAGAGCCGCAAGTTGCGGAAACGGGTTTAGCGGATATCGAAGCGTTACTCTTCAGCACTTTGCGAGCGATCGGTCGTTTGCATGGGAGACTTGGAAAGACGCTCGTCGCATTGTTCCTGTGCGGATCCGAGAATGCCAAAGTTCAACGTTTGCGCCTACAGCGGCTTGAGGGGTTTGGACTGCTGAAGAATCTCAAGCAAGCCGAGTCAACCAAAGTTTTGGATGGGTTCCTAAGTTGCGGCTTGATGTCTCAACAGGAAGTGAATAAACATCGCCCCACCGTGTCCTTGACGGAGCTGGGTCAAAAAGTCGCTGATCGCCGTGAACCGTTACCTGCTCATCTTAAGTTCGATAAAAAGCTGCTGGCGAAACTGCATGAAAATCTGCCGGGGCAACCTTCGTCGACCTCAATCGCAACATCTGCACAAACGATTGCTGCCCCGGTAAAGCCGACTTCGAAGAGTCCCTTGAAAGTAGCAAAACAAGACGAGAACAAATCAATCGCTGCTGAAAAAGTGGTTACTGCCAAACAACCATCGGAACCAGAAATCCGTCCTTTGCGAAATGTCGTTTCTGCTGTGGATTCGGCAGTTGCACGGAGTGGAGCAAAATCACCCCAAACTCATGTTCCCGGACTTATCGAGCCAACCTCTCACTCAAGCCGATCAGAATCGGTCTCTGTTCCAACAAAAGATTCCAGCAAGACAGCGATCACGAAAGCGGATAGCGAAGACTCAGGCGCTGGCATCAACAATTTGCGGCGTCATCCCGCCCAACTGAAACTGCTTCCAAACTGGGACCAATTGAATCGGGAACTGGCGGGTAAAGGTTCGCCACCGGTTGAAAAGAAAAATCACCAAGCTGTCGAAGATTGGACTTGGACGCATCGGCTCGCAACGCAGGGCTTCCGGCTTGAGGAATGTGCGGCTATTCGTCGGAAAAATCAGACGGAAATCGTCGACGATTTGGTCCTTGCCATTCAACAGGGCAAGGATATCAAATTGAACACTTTGTTCACTAAAGAAACATTTGACCTAGTTGACCAACCCCGCTCAGCACAAACAATTGGCTCTGTCCAAGGAAACGATTTGGTCCTGGGACTTGTAAAACTAAAAACAACCATCGCGGAACGGGAAAAAACACGAGTTTCGAGCCAGAATTCTAGGGGCTAAATTCGACCGGATGAACCAAGCCTATCGCCCCCAAGCTTGGCCACTTTGCTACAATTGTGCATTCCCTTGGGATGGTAACTCGCAAATTGTGATGCAAGCCATTTTCCCAAACGGGTGGTTTGCAGTGTGTTGCATGCCGTTGCCTTCAAATTGAAATCTAAAACTGAATTTGGAATGAAAGAAGCTGGATGAGCAAGCCTGACAAGGAGGAAACGAAGGGTGAACCCGAGACACGGCCCACCAAGGCTCGTGGCCAGAATTGGTTGCTGATGTTCATGGTTGTGGCCGCAATCGCGGTACTTCTTTTCTACGCATCGGCACCACCAACTTCGACGATTTCCTATGGGTTCTTTCGCGAACAATTGGAACAAAGGAATGTTCAGTATGTCGTTCTGTACGATACCTACGCGAAAGGTACATTTCGCGTCGCTCCCCCAAAACCACCGACCTACGACCTCTACGGCCGTTTGGAAGAGACCAGCAAATCGACCGGTGATGCCGAACTGCTTAATAAGAACTTTTTGACGTTTGTGCCTCCCGAAAGCGATGTTCGGGGCGAACTCTTCAGCAAGATGAATGCGATTCGTGCCGAGGCGCGAGAAGAAGCAAAAAAGAACAACTCGACGAGTTCCGGTTTTGAATATGACGTTGGCCCGGGAAATTTCTCCGAAGAAATCATGATGGCCATGATGTTCTTGCTACCTCTCGCCGTGATCCTAATCGGCTGGATGATGTTCCGACGATCGCGCGATCAAATTATGGGCAGCGGGTTTTTGTCGAGCTTTTCTCGGAGCACCGCCAAACGCTATGAAGCGACCGATCGTCGCGTTACCTTTGCCGATGTCGCAGGCTTGGAAGGCGTAAAAGCCGACTTGCAAGAAATCGTCGAATTCCTTCGAAGCCCTGAAAAATTTCAAAAGCTCGGCGGTCGTGTGCCCAAGGGAGTTTTGCTCAATGGCCCTCCCGGAACAGGCAAGACACTTTTGGCGCGAGCCATCGCAGGCGAAGCAGAAGTCGCGTTTTATTCCGTCAGCGGTAGCGAATTCATTCAAATGTTTGTCGGTGTCGGTGCGAGCCGCGTGCGCGATTTGTTTCAAACGGCCAAAGAAAATAGTCCGGCGATTATCTTTATCGACGAAATTGATGCCGTTGGTCGCCAGCGAGGCGCTGGCTTGGGTGGTGGCCACGATGAGCGTGAGCAAACGCTGAATCAGATTCTGAGCGAGATGGACGGTTTTTCACCGACCGATTCCACCATTGTCATCGCGGCCACCAATCGCCCCGATGTACTCGACCCAGCGTTGCTGAGGCCTGGTCGATTCGACAGGCATATCACCGTCGGCCGTCCCACACTCAAAGGTCGGATGGAGATTTTCAAGGTCCACGTTCGCGATGTTCCGCTTGGCGATGACGTTGATTTGCGTAGGCTTGCGGAAGGCACAGTGGGACTGACAGGCGCGGACATTCGCAACATTGTCAATGAAGCTGCCTTGTGGGCCGCCCGCAATAATAAAACGCGCGTTGGTATGGACGACTTTGACTATGCTCGCGACAAAATATTGATGGGTGCCAAACGCGAAGAAGTCATGTCCAATGCCGAAAAGGAAAAGACTGCTTATCATGAAGCGGGACATACATTGGCTGCCTGGTTCCTCAGCGGCGCGACTCGCGTTCATAAAGTGACCATCATTCCCCGCGGTCGTTCGCTGGGCAGTACGCAAATCGTTCCATCGGAAGATCGATTAAGCATGTCCGCCACCGAAATCCGCGATCAATTGGTCGTGTTGCTGGCAGGTCGAGCCGCAGAACGACTTATTTACGACGAAACAACCGTCGGTGCAGAAAATGACCTTGAGCGAGCAACGAGCATGGCCCGCCGTATGGTGACGCATTGGGGCATGAGCTCAAAAGTAGGGCCCGTTTCTTACAAAACTTCAGAGGAAGACCCTTTCTTGGGACGCGAAATCCATCAACAACGCATGTTCAGCGAACACACCCAAGAATTGATCGATTCCGAAGTCGGCCAGATCCTACGACAAGCCGACGAACGAGCATTGCAGTTGCTCAAAGAAAGACGTCACGAATTGGATACGCTCAGAACAAATTTGTTGGAGCGCGAAGAGCTTTCGGAAAACGAAATAACGGCCCTGGTCGGCCCGAGCGTCCACGTACGAACTCCCGAACCAACGCCGTGATTGCGTGTCTTTCACCGTGTTGGTAGTTGCCGATTCGTTGAAAAACTGCGCATGTTCGTTCAAACCGCGTGGTCCGGCCTAATGTCGCGTTTCTCATTGCCATCCGTTTACTGATTGTCAGACTATGGCTCGTAAGAAACAGAATCGAATCCGAATCGAATTTCGAAAGAAATACGGCTCGCGCACTCGCGATGCGGATCTCACCAAGAAGTTTCAAACAGACCAAACCGATGTGGACGCCGTGTCCTCCGAGCGGGTTAGCGGAAAAGGCGAACTGACTCGGCATCGAACCGTGATGTCACGCGAGGATGACTCTTCCGAAGGGAACGACGCTACCAACAGCCTTGGCGTCGATTCCTCCAACTCCCTGAAGGGTCGAGTTCTGCGCGTTCACGGACTTGAGTGCATTGTCTGCACCCCAGCGGGCGAAATTTACCGATGCGCAGTCCGGCGGCTTCTCAAATCCGTTAGCACGGACCAGCGCCACGTCGTCGTAGCTGGTGACCAAGTCTGCTTTAGGCCAGAAGGCAATGATCAGGGCTGGATCTTGCGCGTCGAACCGCGACGAAGTTCCTTCAGTCGCTGCAGTCGAGGCAAACAGCATGTGTTGGTCGCAAATGCCGATCAACTGTTGATTGTCACGTCCGCCGCCGAACCCGTCTTGAAACCCAACCTGATCGATCGCTTCCTCATTACCGCCGAACAGAACCGCTTGGATGCCGTCATCTGCATCAACAAATGTGACTTAATCGATCCCGCGGAACTACAGCCGATCGTCGGAGTGTATTCGCAAATCGGGTACCGAGTGGTCCTCCTGAGCATCGAAAAAGGCTGGGGAGTCAAGGAGATTCACGATATCGTCGGTTCTGCAACAACTGTCGTTGTAGGGCAGAGCGGGGTAGGAAAATCGTCATTGCTCAACGCGATTCAACCAAACCTCGAGTTAAGAGTACAAACGGTCAGTCGTGAAAACCAAAAGGGGCGACACACAACGACGACCGCCGAGTTGATTCCGCTAGTCGGCGGGGGAGCGTTGATCGACACGCCCGGAATTCGACAATTTCAGCTTTGGGATATAGCTCCCGAAGAACTCACATGCCTATTCCGAGATTTCCGACCCTTTGCTAATCACTGTCGATTTCCAAATTGCACGCATGGTCACGAAACCGATTGTGCTGTCAAAGATGCAGTAGCGGATGGTCTACTCGATGCTCGTCGATACGATTCGTTTTGCCACATCTTGGACGACCCGCAAGCGGCTTTCTAGGCTGCGCATTGCTCACGGGTGCACACGCGCAAAACGCCAACAAGTCAATAAAAAATGCAAGCATTCAGCCACTGCCTTTTTCGAGCAGGTACTTGGCGTGCTCTACACCAAAGCGTAGTGCCATGCCTGCCAGCTTATTGAGAAACCAAACTAGATCGCTAGCTATTGCCAACGCAACTTTGGTCTGATTGGGGTTGCCCCAGCGTGCTGTTTTGGCGACAAGCCATTTTCTAAAAGTTTCCGATTTAGATTAAAGAAATCGCTCGTTCCATTTGAGAATCCAAGGTCAGTAGGATGCAATCATGGTCGACCAAACGATCAGTGAAAACGCAATGATGCCAACCGACGTTGTAAGTCCAGGTCCCGAACTGCCGCAAATACGTGATCCTAACGAATTACTGCAAGCGGCCGAAGCAGCGCTTGCCGAAGCCGAAGCATCGTTGCGCGGTCCCAAGCCAACACCATTCCACTTTGGCGAACTGACTCCCCAAGACGCGGTGTCCGATACCTGTTCGATGGATATGCTCGGCGATATCCAGTTGGATCTAAAAATTGAACTTGGTCGAACGCAGATGAATTTGGAAGAGATACTCAAGTTGCGAAAAGGGGCTGTTGTAACCCTTGATCGAATGACAAGCGACTTGGTTGATGTATACGCCAATGGGCGGATGATTGCTCGAGGCGAAGTGCTGGTTCTCAATGGTAGCTACTGTGTTC
>JANMNK010000591.1:0-1783 GCA_031373875.1 Pirellulaceae bacterium
TTCTTCTTCAAGCAGTGGGGCGGCGTTAGAAAGAACCGGACGGGTCGAGTCTTGGATGGGCAGACACATGATGAATTTCCCACCTACGTTCAGAACAAAAACTCATACACAGATGCTGAACGGAAAACGCTGGTCACTGGGATTTCCGACTCGTTTACGAATGCCTGCGACATGCCTGAAATGGTATAAGTGGAAAAATGACGCACAGAGCAGGCGATGAATTCTTTGAACATAAACGACTCTGGTCGTTGCGAAAAGACGAGATCCTGGGTTGTTACCTTGCTGCGTACCTGCCCAAGATAATGATGCTGCGAAAACCGGTACTCATCGTAGATGCTTTTGCAGGGCCCGGTCGATTCAAAGATGGCGAGGACGGCTCGCCGCGCATTATCTGCCGTTGCGTTCGGGAAACCCAGGACAAGAACCTGACCGCTCCTCAGCCTGTGTCTGTATGGTGCATTGAGAGGTTCACGACCTTACACAGTCAGCTTGTTTCTAATATCGAAGAGTTCGCATTTGCCCATGCTCGAAATGGCGCATTCGGTGATTTTGCCTCGGAGATTGCTGCTCAAACCCGGACCTCAAGTGTCTTTCTATACGTCGACCCTTTTACTGTAGAAGGATTGGTATGGTCTGAACTCAATCGGATCTTCGCTGGTCTGGGTGAAGGCAACAGCGTGGAAATCCTGCTCAACTTGAATTCGCCAAGTTTCGTACGTAGAGGACTAGCGCTCTTAAAGTCAAAGGTTACTGCCATCGATGACGACGAGACTCCGGTTGATGCAGACAACCAAGTAGACGCAACATTTGATGCGTTAGATGCAGTCGCGGGAGGTAGGTGGTGGCAAGAAATACTCACTTCCAGCGTCAATTATCCTACGATGGTCCAAGAATTTGTACATGAGTATTGCAAGCGACTATCCTCACGATTCAGTGAGGTAGTAAGCCACGCTGTAAAGGCTAAACCTCACCATCAAGTTCCGAAGTATCACTTGGTATTTGGCACCAGACACCTCGACGGGCTGACCTTGATGAACGATGAAATGGTGAAGAGTCGGCGCGAACTCGCGGATATTGCAAGTGACCTAAAACAACCAACTTTATTTGAAACCCGCTCGGAAGAGTTGGTGCCGGATGTCGACAGGCTGCCAGCAATTATTCTTGAACTGGCCAAGAACCAAATCACCAGAAAGCTGTTGATTGCACAGGTGTTAAAGGGGAACTTTTGCGAGTTCCATCGCACAGAGATTCGAAGCTGTATCGAGAGTCTGCTTCAATCCAACCGGCTCGTTTCGGAAACAGGCAAATCGCGAATCAACGATGATGTGAAAGTCTGGACCGCGAATTAATCGCCAGAAAGTGTCATGACCGGTACCAAACCGGACAAACTTGGGCGATGCGGTATTTACTTGCCAAAGCGGAGGAATTTGAAAACGCCTCTCTTCAAACCGGTCGAATGGCATTGTGCCGGTGGTTATCGTATTCCAATCGGGCGTTAGAAACGCGTTAGATCCTTCAGGACTTCTTTGTACGCCGGCCCCCAGTGGCTCATTCCTCCAGCAATCAGCTCACGCTTACCCTGCCATTTGGTGTGCCAGGAATCGTCACTTCCAACGTAAGGGCACTGAAATGGGCAATCGTCAAATTGGCAACAAGTGATATCGATGATTGTCGATTCGTGATTCAGCCAAGCATGTGACTGAAAATGAGATTTATGGATTTTGCCGCTCCAATAGCTCGCCTCGATCGAATGAACAGATTGCAAATAGTGTTCGAGCATTTC
>JANMNK010000595.1:0-2278 GCA_031373875.1 Pirellulaceae bacterium
ACGTTTTCGTTCTTCGCCGATGGCCATTAGCTGTTGGGCAATCTCCGCCGAATACAGTTCGCAATTCATTTCAAAATTCAATCTTAGACTGCGGGAGTCCCAATTTGCTGAACCTACGAACGACCATTCGCCATCGACAACAAAGAGCTTGGAATGATCAAAAGGAGGAGGCGTTAGCCAAACGTGACACCCCGGCTCCAGGACTTGCCAAAGCTGCGCCGTCGACGCCCACTGAACGACATGTAAATTACTTTTCGAAGGCAAAACGATATCGACGCGAACGCCACGCAATGCGGCAACGCTCAATGCGGTTACCAACGCATCGTCGGGTAAGAAATAGGGCGTGACTATGAGAATGGACGATTGCGCGATGCTAATCGCACCGTGTAAGATCTTTCGTATACGATCAAGGCTTTCATCTGGCCCGTCGGCGATGCAACGGCCCGCGACACCGTTGGCTACTTGCGAGTCGTCTTCGGCGAACCACGTACTGTCACTCAATACTTCGCCGGTTGTAAATCGCCAATCGATGGCAAAGGTCTCTTGAATTTGCGTCGCCAAGCTTCCGTCGATACGAAAATGTACGTCTTGGATGGGCCGATATTTCGCTTCCGAAACAACATGCCGGTGACGTATATTCATACCACCTACGAAAGCGGCTTTCCCATCGACAACCAAGAGCTTCCGATGATTTCTCAAATTGGCGTATCGAAACTCCCACGGAAATAGCGATGGCAAAAACGTCGCGACCGGCACTTGGGATTGACGAAGGCTCGAAACAATCGAAGTCCAGCCATATCGCGAGCCCACACTATCGATGAGGACTCGAACTTGGACTCCGCGTTTTACGGCCTCGCTCAGGGCTCGCACAAATCGTTGTCCGGTTTCGTCATTGGCGAAAATATATGTTGCCAAACTGATCGATCGTTTGGCGTGCTCAATTGCGTCGAGCATGGCAGGATAGGCCTGCTCGCCGTTTCGAAGGATGCGAACGGTGTTTCTGGAAGCTAAAGGCAGCCTCGTAACATTCTCGCCCAGTTCTGTCAGTTCGCGGATAGCCAGGGAGCTACTGATTTCTTCAAGTGGGACCGATGCAGGCCAACTGACATTGACAGAAGGCGTGGGCGGGCGAAGTCGTTGGGCTTTTCGTTGGATGCGATTGATGCCCAGTAGCAAGTAGAGCATCACTCCAATGAATGGAGCGAGCCATATCAATCCTATCCACCCGACTGCAGCACGGGAATTGCGTTTCCACAGGACGACGTGGATAGAAGCTGCCGCGCTGAAAAGAAAATCGAGAAAGGCCCATAGAAATAAAAAAGCGACCGAATTTGCAAAGTCCCACATTCCGGTTAGCTCGTTTTATTTCTTGTCGATTTTATTTCGTGTCAGTCTGAATCACCAAACTCGAATCCTCGCCTCCAAGCAATCATTCTACTCTGCCTGAGCAACTGTGAGAACTTGATCCACTTTTGTAACGGGAACTTTCTGAATCGAACCATCCTGCCATTTGATTTCGACTTCGGACACGTTATCGGCCGCACCTAACCCGAAGGTTACCGGCAACTCGCTTTGCGATAGATAGCTTCGGCAGGGAGTCACAGTGCGACGCAAGACTTGTGTTCCTAACCGAACGATGACTTCAGCACCGATTGCATCTCGATTGTCTTTCTTGCCGGTTAATTTCACCCGCAGCCAGTGGTTGCCTGTCGCTTGGTCATTTCGGAAAAGCCGAGCCTTGCCGCCATTGGCGAGCAATAGCAAATCTAGATCCCCGTCCCCATCGACGTCAGAGAACGCCGAACCACGGCCCACCATAGGCTTAAGGAATTCTTTGCCCACTTCCGCCTCGGTCAACTCAATCAATTCTGTTGGCGTCTTTGGGCCGGCGTTCCAGAAAAGCTGCGCTGATTGCTCGTATTGCTGTGTTGGCTGGATCTTGGCAATTTCTTCTTCCAAGTGCCCATTGGTACAAATCAAATCCTGCCTACCATCGAGGTCCATATCGGCAAACATCATTCCAAAGGTAAGACGCAGCAGCGTTTGCGGCCCAAAACCGGTTGCAGTCGCGGCGTCAAAAAATTGGGATGTTCGTCCTCGCGAGACGTAAAAACTGGAAGGTTCGTTTGCAAAGTTTCCAACGGCGAACGCCAAGTAATCGTCGTTTCGAAAATATGCACAAACCACAACCAAAGCCCCCGATGCAATTACAAATCCAACAAGCGCGACACAAAATTGCACGCCAATTAACAAAAACGACACCTCAAGATTGTTTATT
>JANMNK010000630.1:0-2013 GCA_031373875.1 Pirellulaceae bacterium
GCCCCCAGAGACATGAATTTCAAATTGACGAGCTTTGTGAAACGGAATGATTCCAGGATCTAATCGATGCACCAAAGCACCGAGCGATAGAAAATCGAGGTCACAGTTATCTTTTCGAATATTGAGTTGAGCCATGAAAAATTCCAAGTTGATAAAAACTAAAAAGACTAAATGGTGGTGGATGAAAACCCACCGTCGACAACGATATTTTGACCGGTGACAAATGAGGAAGCCGCATCCGATGCCAACCAGACGGCAACGCCACCCAGTTCTTCTGCGCTTCCAAACCGGCCCATGGGAGTGTGATTGATGATCTGCTGACCGCGAGCTGAGAGCGTTCCGTCTGGATTATAAAGCAGCGCACGATTTTGTTCTGCTGGAAAGAACCCCGGACTAATCGCGTTGACACGAATACCATTCGTTGCCCATTCGCGAGCAAGGAACTGCGTGAGATTGATTACGGCGGCTTTGGCGGCGGAATAAGCAACGACGCGTGAGAGCGGGATCATGCCCGACATCGAAGCGATGTTGATGATGCTGCCTCGACCTTCTTCCAGCATTCGCTCACCAAACGCTTGGCTGGGAAGCAAAACACCGCCAACCAAATTTAGATCAAAAACTTGCTGCCAAGCATTTAAGGGTAATTTGCAAAACTCTGCTCCAGGCGGCAAAGTTGCTTCGGGGCGATTGCCACCGGCCGCGTTCACGAGAATGTCGGCAAAGCCGAATTGCGACTCGATACTCTTTCGTGCTTCCACGAGCGAGGCCAACTCCAACACATTCGCCGATTGAAAAATGGCGATCCCACCTTGTGCTTGAATCGCATCGACACGCTGTTGACCTCGGTCCGCGTCGCGACCGACCACTGCGATCTTGGCGCCGGCTTGAGCGAGGGACTGTGCCATTGCACCGCCAAGCCCTCCGGTTCCGCCCAACACAACGGCTACTTGGTCATGCAATGAAAAAAGCGAGTCACTCATAGAATATGCTGTACTGTTATAAATGATTGGCGGTTGATTATTCCGGATTCCTCATCGGCTCGCATTGCCGAGGAATCAAAGTGACATTACCCAGCGTCCGGTGCTCGCGAACTATCTTGGCAGGGGAATTAGCCAACGGCACTGGACCCTTCGAAATTCGGAGGGATTATTTTGAAACCAGGACTGCGAAATTGGATGGTCGATAGTATAGCGGCTTGATGGCCTACGCGAAGATAGCCAACGCCTGAGGCCAAACGGAGAAGAGATAATCGACGTAAATACGTGAACTTTGGCTCCGCTCAAGAACCAAAATCAAGCGGTGGGGGAGCATTTGAATTTTCAACCTCGGCCGGACTTTTTAACGAAGGCTGTGTGGGCGGCAAGTCGGACCCATTCGTCGATGGAGGCCACGTACGAATCCGGATATCCCTTTGCGGGAACGCAATCTCGATTCCCTCTTCGCGAAAACGTCGATCGATTTCCGTAACGATTTCGTGCCTCGTTTGTAGTCTCTGCTCCAAGTTTCCTAGAAACAGGCGGACCGTCAGTTGCAGAGTACTGTCGGCGAAATTCTCGAAGAAGGCTGACGGTGGTGGATCACTGAGTACGTTGGGGTGCTGCGTGCAGATTTCGGTCAACAAGCTGCAAGCGCGGTCCGTATTCGATCCGTAAGCGACCCCAATCGTTAGCTTGACGCGATTCGTCGTATCGGTCAAAGTCCAGTTCAGCAGTCGGCCAGTCACAAGGTCTTTGTTGGGAATAATTAATTCTTGCCGATCCCAATTTGTGATGGTAGTTGCTCGCATCCGTATCCGTGAAACAGAACCCGTGACATCGCCGAGCGTGATGATATCGCCGACGCGAATGGGTTGTTCGAATAACAGGATCAAACCCGAAACGAAATTGGCAAAAATCTCTTGCAAGCCGAATCCCAAACCGACGCCTAAAGCTGCAACCAGCCACTGAATGCTGCTCCAGCGCACGCCAAGACTGTTAAAGGTCATTGCAATTCCCAGCAGCAAAATCGCATAAC
>JANMNK010000670.1:0-4443 GCA_031373875.1 Pirellulaceae bacterium
CAACAGCAATATTCGAAGTTGTACTAGCTATGGTTGCTCTTATTCTTTTCTGATGGATGCCATAGCCTAATTGTACAAGGCTGTGCTTATTGAGCCTAATAAATGGAATATCTCTTTTGGCAGCTTCGTCAACAATGCCACCTGTAGAAGGTCCAAGCCGTGTATCCTCTCTGATCTCTCTTAATGTTTGAATATCTTCATCTAAATTATAAGCTACATTATCAGCCAGCGCCTGACAGATCCTTACGGCAGTTTTAGCCGCATATATTCCCGCTTCTTCCTCCATGTAGCTAAATACTACATTATAAACGCCTTCTTTACTGGCAGAACGGGTGCGAGGATGAAAGGCATATCGTGTGGATGCAACTAACGGTGTCATCGGCCGAATTCTAAAGAGGCAATTTCAACGGCGAACTCTGATCGCGTGATTGTCTTGAAAAAGTCGTTGCGGACATCGGGAAAGTGCTGATGCTCGCCTTGACAGTGCGACAATAAACCCTAAAATAGGACTTTGTGATTTTTTTCACAAACTATTTTCTGGGCGCCTTTAGGGGTGATTGTCATGTATGACTACTGGCCAATTCTTGTTTGGTTAGTTGCAAGTATCGGATTTGCCGCAGTCAGTCTTTTGCTGCCTCATCTTGTTGCGCCCAACAAGCGAACTTCGGTCAAAGGAATGCCTTACGAGTCGGGGGTGGACCCTATCGCGGATGCTCGGAAGCCTTTGGATATTAAGTTTTACTTGATCGCGATCTTGTTTCTCGTTTTCGACGTGGAATTGCTTTTCATTTATCCTTGGGCGGTTGCCTTGAAAGGTGAAGGCGGGTTGCCTTCGGATTTCAAGCCGATTGTTCTGGTGGTCATGTTAACGTTGCTAGTGACTTTGGCGATTGCTTATGTAATTGCTTGGCGAAAAGGGGTATTCCAATGGCGTCAAAAGTAGGTCAGTTGGGCGACAGTATATTGTGGACCAAGCTCGACGCTGCTGCGAGTTGGGCTCGCAAGAACAGTCTTTGGCCAATGCCCTTTGCAACTGCGTGTTGTGGCATTGAGTTGATGGCGACGGCTGCTAGTCGTCATGATTTGTCGCGATTTGGTTCTGAAGTCATGCGGTTCACCCCTCGGCAATGCGATTTGATGATCGTTGCAGGACGCGTGGTGATGAAGATGTTGCCAGTAATGCAACGAATCTGGATGCAGATGCCAGAGCCGAAGTGGTGTATTTCGATGGGCGCCTGTGCTTGCAGCGGCGGAGTTTTTGATACCTATGCCGTCGTTCAAGGTATCGATCGATTCATTCCTGTCGATCTTTACATTCCAGGCTGCCCGCCTCGACCCGAACAATTGATTCGCGCAGTGATCGATCTTCAAGAGAAAATTCAAGCGGGTGGGACGATCTACGGCTCGGAGTTCATGGCTAGGAATCAACCCGAAGGTCCATCGCGTTTCGATAAAGACGAGTTGCATCGCATTCGCATTCGCGACGATCTCAAACTGAAGACCCAAGACTACAGTCCCAAGCACTAAGCACTAAGCACTAAGCAATCATGGCAAACGAAGATATTGCATGGGTAGCTCGATACGAGTCGATCTTGGGAAGCGTTGGCTTTACCACGTCGACGTTCAGGGATCAGCACAGGATTATCGTCGCCTCGGGTGACTTGCTGGCGACACTGGGGTTGCTCAAGTCCCAGGCTGGGGTGGACATGCTGATCGATATCACGGCGGTGGATTGGTTGGAACGCGAAGGTGCGGTGGATCGATTTGAAGTCGTGTATTGTCTTCTGAATACCGAGACGAGTGAGCGGCTGGTCGTGCTGACGTATCTGAATGAGCCTGATCTCAAGTTGCCGACAGCGACGGGGCTTTGGAAAGCGGCGGATTGGTTGGAGCGGGAAGTCTACGATATGTTCGGGATCATTTTCGAAGATCATCCGAATTTCAAACGACTGCTGCTGCCTGAAGGGTTCGCATCGTTTCCTTTGCGAAAAGATTACCCAGTGCAAGGTCGCGGCGAGCGTCACAATTTCCCTGTCATTACTCGTGCAAAGAGCTAGGTCGTCTAGGACGCTTATCAACGAAAGCCTGACATTATGCCTTTAGAATTACTTGCTCCTGCAACCGAAGATGAGTCGCTTCGCGAAGGTTTGTGGACGCTGAATTTCGGACCGCAGCATCCAGCAACGCATACTACGTTGCGATTAGTTTTGAAGCTGGATGGCGAGTTGGTGCTCGATGCGGAACCGGACATCGGTTTTCTTCATAGCGGGTTTGAAAAGCTGGCCGAAGTCCTTGATTTCAATCAGTATGTGACGATCGTTGATCGGATGAATTACATTTCGCCGATGGCGAACGAGATTGCTTGGCATCATGCGGTGGAAAAGCTGATTGGAATTGAGCTGACACCGCGTTCGAAGTATTTGCGGACGATCTTTGCCGAGTTAATGCGAATTCACGATCACTTGTTGTGCGTCGGGACGTGCATCTTGGATCTTGGTGGCGCGACGGCGTTCATGTATTTCTTTAATGAGCGCGAACGCATTTACGAAATTTGCGAGCGGGCTTCTGGGCAGCGTTTTCATACGAGCTACACGCGGGTCGGCGGGTTGTTGTATGACGTGACGGAAGATTGGATTCGGATGGTTTCTGAGTTCATCAATCGGTTTGAGCAGACTTATAACGACGTCAATCATCTCGTTCTTAAGAACCGGATTTTCGTTGAGCGGACGGAAGGGGTGGGCGTCTTATCTAAAGAAGACGCAATCAGTGGCGGTGCGACTGGTCCTGTGGCGAGAGCAAGCGGCGTTGTTCGCGATTTGCGTCGGGACGAACCCTATTTGGTTTATGACGAACTCGATTTCGATGTGATTTGCAGCAACGGCGGGGACTGCTTCTCCCGTTTCCAAGTTCGCATGTTGGAGATGGTCGAGAGCATTAAGATCATTCGGCAAGCTTTGGAGAAGTTGCCTTCGGGACCGATTTTCGCCGAAGGGACTGGCAAGGAGTCGTTGCCGAACAAGAAGGAAGTTTACCAGAGCATCGAAGGTTTGATCCATCACTTTGAGACGATCATGCCCAATCGTCAGATGCCTGTGCCGTTGGAGTCGATGTATGCAGCCACAGAATCGCCCAACGGAGAATTGGGGTACTATCTCGTTTCCGATGGCTCGTTTAAATCGTATCGAGCCAGAACGCGTCCGCCTTCGTTGGTGCATTTTGCTCTGTTCCCGCAAATGATTCGCGGTTGCATGTTGAGTGACGTCGTAGCTGTTCTTGGCAGTCTAAATATCATCGCTGCGGAGTTAGATCGATGAGCGCATTGTCTGAGGAAATTAAGAGCAAAATACGCGAGCATTTCAGTCGCTACCCAAGCAAGCAAGCAGTGACCTTGCCCGCGTTGCACATGGTTCAGGAGAAGCACGGCTTTGTATCGAACGAGGCGATGAAAGAGATTGCCGAGTTACTTGAATTGTCCCCGGCGCAAATTTTCGACACGATGTCGTTTTACGGATTCTTTCGGGATGAAAAGCATCCGTTGGGAAAGAAGCGAGTGTGGATATGCCGCAGCATTTCTTGCAGTCTTCGAGGTGCGGAAGACGTCCTGCGTGAAGCTTGTGAACGATTGCACATCGCGCCGGGAGAAACGACTTCGGATGGCGCGATGACGATCGAGTATGCCGAATGCCTCGGAGCTTGCGATGGCGCGCCGTGCATGTTGATCAATGATGAGCTCAAGGAACGGATCAGCGTCGATGATGTTTTAGCGGAAGGAAATGCGACTCATGTCTAGTGATTATCAGCCAGTGTTGCTTGGCCGAGTAGGTCGTCCGAACAGCCAGTCGATAGATACCTACTTAGCAGACGGTGGTTACAACGGCTTGCGAAAAGCGCTCGCGATGAAGCCGTCGGAAGTCATCGATGTCGTAGCGAATTCGGATTTGCGAGGTCGTGGCGGTGCGGGGTTCCATTGCGGCAGCAAATGGCGGTTCTTGCCCAAGGATGTCAAGGGCCCCATTTATCTGTGCATCAACGGCGACGAGAGCGAGCCCGGGACGTTTAACAATCGCGTCATCATCGAGCAGGACCCGCACCAAATTCTCGAAGGCATCGTGATCGCATGTTACGCAACGGGTGCTTCGGCAGCCTATTTCTATTTGCGTTACGAGTACGGTCGCTGCTATCGGACTTTGGAAAAAGCCATCGAAGAGATGTACGCCAAGAATTACTTGGGCAAGAACATTTTGGGGACCGGATTTAGTTTGGATGTCCATCTTCATCGCGGTGCTTGTGCATACATATGCGGCGAAGAAACTGGGCTCATTGAGAGTTTGGAGGGCAAGCGAGCTTGGCCCCGAATCAAGCCACCGTTTCCGGCGATCGAAGGTGCATTCAAACGCCCGACGGTAGTGAACAATGTCGAAACTTTGGCGTGCGTCACACAGA
>JANMNK010000682.1:0-2113 GCA_031373875.1 Pirellulaceae bacterium
GAACCAAGCGTGGAATCCGCCAAGGGAATCGAACTGGAAAGTGTCGGGGGGAACCGTTGGCGTCGAATTGATACTGTCCATTCTACCTTTAGACCAGCTCGAAAGTTGAATTCCTCGCCCGTGCCATTTTTGCGAACAAAACATGGCCCAACAACAAGCCTAAGCATGGGGTTAATGTGGGCAGGATTCCGCTTCGCTATCCAAATACTATTCGGTCGAAACGGTGTTTTATCGCACGGCCATATTGTCTTATGATGTTGATTTGGATGGCTGCCAGCTCAATAATCGCTGAACAATAGAATTGCAGAACTTATAATCTTTTTCCAAGATGGAGAATTTTTGTGCGAACTCAGGTCTCATTGCAGACAATAGGAAGCATACTGGACGGAACCACAGAGAAACCTGGCCAAGTTCTCGGGCCTCATGAAGTAGAATCGGACGGTCGCAAAGCGATTGCCGTACGAGCTTACTTGCCGGGTAGTTCGCAAGTGTGGTTGCTCGATCAGCAGCATGGTGTCCAATCTCCCATGCGGAAAATTCATCCTGCAGGAATTTACGAAGGTACGTTGCCAGCGGGCGAAAAAACAAACTATCGTTTTCGTGTAGCACAGTCGAACGGAAAAATTTACGAAATGCACGACCCTTACGCAGTGCCCAGCGTCTTTACCGACTTTGATAACTACCTATTTGGTTCGGGCCGCCATTGGCAGATTTATAATAAACTTGGCGCACACGTCCGCGAGGTCGACCAAACGGTTGGCGTGAATTTCGCCGTTTGGGCACCCAACGCGCAGAGCATACACGTCATCGGCGATTTCAATAGCTGGGATGGCCGCCAACATGCAATGCACAAACAGTCGCCCTCGGGCATTTGGGAACTCTTTGTGCCGGAAGCCAAAGCGGGCAACAAATACAAATTCCGCGTTCGTGCTTGCGATGGAGCGATCATCGACAAGACGGACCCCATGGGCTTTTTTGCAGAGATCCCTCCACGTACTGCATCGGTCGTACAAGAGCTCGACAAATACAATTGGAATGACCAAGAGTGGATGCAACGCCGCGCCGAAGAAAACCAGTTATCAAAACCCATTTCTGTCTATGAAGTTCACTTGGGCAGTTGGCGCAAATGCAAAGACGGATTGCATGGTTGGAAAAACTATCGCGATTTGGCGCACGAGCTAGTCGCATATTGCCGCGAGATGAATTTTACGCACATCGAGTTGCTGCCCATCAGCGAACATCCTTTTTCCGGATCGTGGGGATATCAGACCGTTGGCTATTTTTCTGCTACCAGTCGCTACGGGACGCCGGAAGAATTGATGTACTTTATCGACCACTGCCACCAAAACGGAATTGGCGTGATCATCGACTGGGTACCGGCTCACTTTCCTAAGGACGCGCACGGTTTGCGTCGGTTCGATGGCAGCGCACTTTATGAACACGAGGACCCGCGTCAAGGTGAACATCCGGACTGGGGTACAATGGTGTTCAACTTTGGCCGAGATGAAGTTCGCAATTTCCTCATCGCGAACGCACTTTTCTGGCTCGACAAATATCACATCGATGGTTTGCGAGTCGACGCCGTCGCGTCGATGTTGTATTTGGACTATTCGCGCAAACAAGGCGAATGGGTTCCCAACATACACGGCGGTCGCGAAAACCTGGAGTCGATACATTTGCTCCGTGAGTTCAACGAACAAGCTCACGCGCAGTTCCCCGGCGTGTTGACAATTGCCGAAGAATCAACCGCTTGGCCGGGTGTCAGTCGCCCAACGTCGCACGGTGGATTAGGTTTTTCGCTGAAGTGGAACATGGGTTGGATGAACGATACCTTGCGCTACATGCGTCATGATTCGATTCATCGCCAATACCATCACGACGAACTTACATTCAGCTTAATTTACGCATTCACAGAGAATTTTTCCCTGCCTCTGTCGCATGACGAAGTGGTCCATGGCAAGGGTTCGCTCATCAGCCAAATGGCCGGCGACCTTTGGCAAAAGTTCGCGAATTTGCGATTGCTTTACTCGTACATGTGGACGCATCCCGGCAAAAAACTTCTGTTCATGGGCAGCGAGCTTGCGCAGTGGCACGAGTGGAATTACGATGAGCA
>JANMNK010001234.1:0-2301 GCA_031373875.1 Pirellulaceae bacterium
CCGCTACTGCTCGCTCCGCGTCTCGCCCAGAAAGGGGCGGGCCTGCAGGATTCGCGAGGTCCGGAACAAGGTAGAATTGATTGATCATTTGCGAAAAGAGCGCTTTCGCTCCGATTAACTCGCGCCACCTTCCCTTGCCAATTTTTAGCGGGGTAACCCCGTCCGAGAGAACTTGAACCTCGTCCCCAAACGCGGCTCGCAGTTGGGTATCCTCGAGCCCGACCGATTGAAGTGACCTCAACGCATGGATGGCAGGCGACTCGATAAGTCTTTGGATCACGTCGTCGCGACTCAATCCTCGAATTTCTCCCAGTTTGAACAACGGTGCATCAAGACGCTTGACTGCGTTGCGCTTTGAAAGAACGACGCGCTTTGCGGCCTCAAACCACAATACGGCCGTAGCCTCCTGCTCAAGCCACGCGATCAAAACCGACTCGTCGTCGCTCGGCTTGTTCCAATATTTACTCGAGCGAACCCACGCCGGTTCTAAGAAATAGCTCTCGAGCTCTTTGCGTCGCCAGATCAATAAGTTGTTTTCGTCGGGATTCGGAAATCTCTGCCACGAAAGCTCAACAACACTATCCGCCAGATCATCGCGATCGACAATAAACCAATAATCCGGATGAAATGGGTGCAGCGCAGTTGCGACCGATTGGACCGAAAGCGATGGTCCTAGCGGCTCCACTCGTACACGCGGCACGAGTTCGCGAAGCACCGTCACATCAAGCCCAGTTGGTGTGCCTTCAACAAACAATATATGTTTTGCATTGTTGAGTACGTCCGACGCAGGGACGTTTTCTCGCACCTTTACCATGCGACTATTCTGGCCCCAGCATCAGACGTCGCTCGCTCGTGACCGATGCCATGATCTCTTCGGAATGGGTCGCGAGGATGTATTGATTGTGTGGTGCCAGCTTCGTCAGCGCGTGCACGTAGAAGCGCTGCCACTCGGCGTTTAGATGCAGTTCAGGCTCATCGATCAGCACAACACTCGGGCCGTCTTTTGTTGCGAGCCAGATGAGAAAAAACGTCGAAATGATCTCTTTTTGTCCAGAGCTCAGACCGTCAAACGGAAACGTAGTTTTTCCGTCGCGTGATGTGACTAGCGGCTCGTAGGTTCCGCCGTTGGACGAACGAAGTTTTGACAGCGTGCCTCCTGCAAAGTCCTTAAGTAGCTGATTGGCGACGGCTAGCTTGGAATTGCTGTCGTCAACTGACGAACTGGATTCGATAGCTCCGGTACTTCCGATAATCGCCTCAACGATGACTTCCTTGAAAAAATTCTTGGCAACGGCGAGTTCGTTCGCCTCGTCCGACCACCGTCCCATCCGAAAAGACCGTCGCTGTTCGAGCGTGACATGTCCTTCGCGAACCTTTCGGTATGAATTGAAGAACAGAATTGGTGAGGCAAGTAACGGCTGGTTGCTCCGTCCGAGCAGCGCTGCAACCAACTCGCTCGCAAGGACTCCGCCAAAGCGCCCGAACTGTCTATGCAGTCTTTCGAAACCAATGTCTGGTGCCCCAGTCATCGTCATGCCGCGCGTTCTTGTGATCGTAACTTCTCGTTCCACACCCGTCTCCGGACGCCCCATTCGATAAACGATCCTTGCCTTGCTTGCATCGCCTCGAATTAGATTTTCGAATCGAAACGATTCAGTTGACGACTCGAACGGCATCGTTACGCCAACGGTCGCGTCAACGCTGGCCAGCAGACAGCACTCCAATACGGAGCTTTTTCCAACACCGTTGCGACTTCCAATGACGGTGACGTCGGGCTCATCGGAGGTCCGAGGCGGTGGAAAGTGAATGCTGAGGCTATCGAGAGCCTTATAGTTTTCGACGGTGAGTTGCGAAATCCGAACTCGCGTCGGCTCTTGGCGCTTCTGTTCAGTTGGGTCTATTGAAACACTCATTTTGGCTCAGCTAATGTGTCGTGTTGCCGATGGTTGCTGCCGAGAAAGCGCGAGACTGCAGGCAACGCAGTGAAATTCTGTCACCGATCATACCGTGGTTCAACGAAGCTTGGTCGAATTTGGACTCGTCGATAGCGAGTTCAACTCCGTGGACACTGGATGTCCTTGGCATAGACGTTTTAATGTCTACGAAGCCACTTCACGCAAGCGTCGCTGGCAGCCCGCAGCCAGTCACCGCAGCGGGCGAACGAAACACCGTAATGTGCTCGATCTCATCCCGTGGATTCACGTTGAACACATGCAGCGAGTCCGCGACGTACTCACCCGAGGGCATCAAGCAATAGATCGCCACCGCCTCCTTACAGCTTCCTTCCCGCGAGGCCCGGCC
>JANMNK010000730.1:0-6145 GCA_031373875.1 Pirellulaceae bacterium
GTAGGGTGTGTTAAGCGGGCGGTTTTGAAATTGCTTGTTGATACCTTCGCCAAATTAATCCAATTTTCCAAAAACTCTCACAAATCCAACCGCCCGCGTAACACACCACGCGCCGGCCGCATACTTATCACGAAGAACGTCGGCCCGAGCCGAATGGTGTGTTTCGTGGTCGTTGCCTAATTAATCCGCTTTGGTGGTTAACGGTTTTTTGCCATAGAGAATTGGCTGACGATTTCTGCCCCGACCACTTCACACACCCTACGTTGCTGATTGCGATCTTCGCAAATTCAAATCCAAATCTCAGATTCTTCGCCCTCCAATTCCCCAACTGCGAGCCGATTCAAACCGGTGCGCGAGCAGTCGGGATTGCGAATGCGGTTTGTTGCTTTTGAATCTAACGGTTCCGTTTGCTGTCTGTGCTTAAGCGCAGCTAAGTTTGGCTGACTACTCTAACCGCAGGCCGTAGTTGGCACCCAGCGGAAAATATTGCAGGGTGCCGCTTAGAATTTTTCGGACCGATTTGTTCTTAATGGACGCGGTGGCCGGGCTTGGCGCCTTCGTCGACGGCGAGCGGATAACGACGTCGTTGCCACCCTTTGCATCGACCGTAATCGAGCGGATATCGCTCATGCGAAAACTTCCCGTCACACCACTAATGGAAAGTTGGCTATGGCTTTCCCGAAAGATGATCTGATCGGGACTCTCTGTTCCCGTTACTCGCAAATTCCCACCAACCAGGACGGCGGTGATGTTATTCGCCAGCATGCTCCGTCTACTGTTACTGAAGAAACCAGTTTTTCGGAGGTTGCCGTTAAGCCGCTAATAAGTAGAGTTCGTTTTCTTTCCATGAACCGCCAAATTTCCACGAAGAGTACAAGATCGCTTGAAAGATAGGTCTTGGTTTGACAGAACGCGTGAGCGAATGACTTCGTTGAGTTAGTTCATGAAGTATGTCAGGGAGCCTTTATCGCGACTCATCGACCAAGAAGAAAACTGTTTGGGTACGGTTTTCGAAAGCCGACTCTGAGCGATGGCCATTCTTGACGAGCGATTGCTATTATCGGTCTATGACTATATCGATCTCAATACGGTAGCGACCGGCATCGCGTAGATCAGCGAAGAAAGCGAGCGCACGTTGGTGAAAACTCGCATGGATCATGTCAAGCGGCAGAACCGGGTAAAGAATCGTCAAGCCGCTCGCGACGGAAGTGTCGCTAGCTCGCATGCCGCCAAGAAATTGGAGGACGCGTTGTGGCTCATTCCGATCGAAGACCGCCGCCGGATCGATTTCCAACGCGAAGGCTTGCTCGAAAGTCTTACCTTGGGCAATTTTCTCCTGCTGGTCGAATACACCTGCCAGTTGATACGTCGTGGCAAAGCATCGATCAATGCCGAAGTCGCTGATATCATGGAGCGACTTGGCACGACGTAGAGTGCTTGGTCCGAGCGCATGAAGCATCGCGTTGGCCAAAGGCGATTTTTATATTGTCACTGCCATCACGCGCCAGCGACTTCGCACAGTGGCTTCGACCATCGGCGTCTCGCAATTGGCAAACTTCTGCATCAAACCAACCAACTAAGTTTTCTCGCTCCCCGCCAGCGATCGACAGCCCAATCTACAAGCTCACCGTTGCATCCTTTTTCACCGTTTCGCGTTCATCTCACGTTTCGCCACGCCATCCGAGTTTTGCGGCTGCAACCCTTCAAGTTTGCTTAACTGAATTCGATTTCTCACTCGATATTCCCTTTTGGACTCACTCGATATTCCCTTTTGGATACGTCAAAAAAACGCCTCGGTTACTAGCGATTCATGCTTTTTGTTTTTTTGTTTTTTTGTGAAAAAAAGCGCATGAAAACCTTGCACCTCCTTCCAATAAATATTAAATTGTTCCCATACCATCTGTAGCTGCAACAAAAATGGGACCCCCCAAGTAAACCGCCACCTTCAGAATTTCAAAGGCATTTGCAATATGAAATCGATGCGTTGCTCAGTCTATTCACTTAAAACACTGGTAGTTGCGATTTTTTATTTACCCCCCGTATACATTTCGGCTGCCCAGCAACTAGAGACAAAACAGGAACGCGGGCGAATAGAAAGTTCCGTAACAACTTTAAAAACTCAAGTTGAGAAAATTAATACGGACACAGAGACAGCACAGGCTTTCGAGCAAAATGACCAATCAAAAGAAAAGGAAAGTAGCGATTCAAAGCTTGATATGGTTGAGTTTCAGAAACGATGGGATACGCTCGAAATGCCGGTTCATCGAGGTACAGGTGAATTAACGAAATCAAACGAAAGATTGATGTTCGATATTGGGGATGTTCGGACCGGTTCGACCGAAAAGCTGGTCATGAGCATAGATAGTAAAATTGCTTCAACACTTAAGTTGCACACAATACCGTCTTGCAGTTGCACGTTAGGTTTTCCCGATCTCGTCGAGTTGAAGCCAAACGAACCGTGGATCGTACAATGCTTAGTGAAAGTACCGCCTGTCGCTCAACAATTTGCCAGTACTGTCAGATGTTTCGACCAAGATATTGATTTTGGATTTGATGTTATTATCGTTGGAACCGCCATCGGAAATGTTTCGATTCAGCCAAAGGAGCTTTTGGTTCCGGCAACTGATTCCAACCAAACCGTATTGTTGAGCCCCAACTTCCCGACGGTTAAGCCGGTTGATGTTGAGATAATCTCTGGCCCAGTGAAAGTAACGAAAGTCAATGTCACCGATGGAAATTCTCAAAGAATTGACTTTCGAGTATCGCCACCACCCGATCCGTTCGAGTCCACTGGAGAGGTTGTTTTTCGCTATCGCCCAGGCGAAGGCCTCGAATACCAAACAGTCAAGCTTGTTTTGTCTTACGAAGGGCGGTTAAAAGTTTCCCCGCCCCGCGTTGTGTTCCGAAAGAACTCTGATGGCGGGCTTGTCGCAGCTTTAATGGTGTCGAGTGGAGGAGTCGACTGGACGAAACTCGATGAAAAGTCACTTTCTGCATCGATACATTCAAATGCCAAAGTGCCTGATGAGTTTAGCGAATGCAAAATTGCTCGAATCGTGCCGCGCGGCGACGGTGCAGTAATTTTCATTACTAATGACCAACCAGAAAGGTTCGGTCAATCAGCTACTGTTCGGTTGAAATTGGGTTCCGATTTGTCTGTTGAAATTCCCTTAACTGTATTGGAGTAGTTATGTTTCGGTCAAACTTATTAGGAATTGCTCTACTTCTTTTTGTTTCGAGTACAAGCAGCTTGTACGGTCAAATTGCGGTTTGTGCGATGGATAGAGGGTCAAGGAGTTGCTGGTCAGAATGGGGAGCTCGCCCCAATGATGTTTCATGCCCAAAAATTGATTGCGCGGGATCCGCTGGCGGACAATTTTACTGTAGGAAGCAGAATCCATTTGATCAAGCCATACAATCTGTGGAAATCGACCAATGGAGCACACAGATGCCAACCATGGGCCCAACCTTAGACCCGTCCAATGCTAACTATAATGCTGCACTTATGGGAATACCAACACTATTTCAATGCACGATTGTACGTGATTGCAGTATCTGTGTGCCGGACCGATCTGATCTGGACACAATGAAGTGTATGGGCTGGAGTGGCGGGCACAACAACAATCTGAGACTGGCAACTTGGCCTACAGATGAAAATCTGAAACGTATTAAGTGCCCAGTCGTCGAAGAATCGTATTAATTGTCAGGCCAACAAGACTAGCTTTTGCATGGAATAGGGGATGCCATGAGTAGAGATTGTAGCGTTTTTGCGTGCCTAATGGTCCTTGTTATATCTGTATGCGTTGTTGGACAAGAACAGGAAAAGGATGATGCAATTTCTCAAATGGTTGAATATCAGGCCCGGAGCGAAAACGAATTGGGCGACTATTTCGTTCATGCAGAATGCATTTTGAATTCTTTCCCCGACAGTCCTCAATTGTATCAAGTCAACTACAACTACGACTATCTGGAAATGAAGTCTAGCAAGCTAAAATGGAGCCGGATAATTAAGACAAGCAAGAACGAGAATTCAGACACAAGGGCATTGAATCCATCTCTCGTGGAAATAAATCAGAGATCTCGCTATGAGGAGGAATGTTCACTTGAGCGGGTCTGGAATGGAAATCGAATTTATCGGAATCTAGGATTTAATCAGGGTTTGGAAGGGTGGGTTGCTGTTTCCGAGGAAAGCTCGAAGTCGAAGTGTTTTTTTGATTCGCCACTTGCTTGGCCGTTTGCAACGCATGAAACGCTCGACGAAAGAGACGAGGTCGACACGCAATATCCGTTCCATCAACGCGAATGTATCGCTGCTAAGCAAACCAAGGATGGTGTGGAATCGACGTGGATCTCTAAAGGGCCGACAAAAATATTTGTTACTTTTCGCGATAAAGTTCCCGTGCAGTTTAAGATTAAGGCGTATTTTGGACCAAAGAACAACGAGCGGGAAATTGGTGTTTGGACAAAGGTAGAATCGAGCTGGGGCGATTTTGGAAAGCACAAGCTTCCTACAAAAGTTACAGGAGTGATTGACGTTGCAAACGACCCGATCATCTTTGAAACCAAATTCGTTTGGAAACTGGGGAAAGATATTCCAGAGGAACTTGTGAACCAGCTAAAGTCGATTAAGGCTTCAACTGAGAAATAAAGTCCATCTACGAAAGTGACGACACAGCTGGCTTGCATCAGTTTCCTGTTCCATTGCACGCAAGCCGATCGCGTCATCAAGGGTTGACTTGTCGCTTATTGCTCAGGGCGCGTTTCGAACCAGTCGTAGAAGACTCGTTGTCGGAGTACCATGTTGTACCGGTTCTACCAAAATCCCTGAGGATAGACTTATCATTCCGTCTTGGCTAAACAATCGAGGAATGAGGGTAACGTGCTCACAGTGAAAGTGACTGTGTTTTCTTGTGCTATTTGAGTGTATATCCGCAGGCCAACAGGCCGCCAAGGAGGGTCGTAAATTATGAGTCATAGGTACGAAATTCTTTCTGTTTTACTAGTGATTGTTGTTTTCCATGGAGTGTGCGGGCGTAGAAGTATCCACGCCCAGGACGAATTGAGAAATCTCGCGACTTCGCAAATGATTGCGTACAATCTTCGCTCGGTTGATGATTTAAAAAGGTTCCATCTTCGATTAGATTGCGAAGTTCTCCCTACCCCAGATAGCTCAAGAGAGTATCAGTCGCGGATCCAAATGGAAAAACTTTCGGACGAAGAGAAAAAGCTCGAATGGACTCGAATTGAAAAGGATTCTGTGTCCGAGTTTGATCTAGATTTGAAGACGTCACCTGGCGAAGTGAGGTGTCAACACGAAGTCATCCGAAAGGACCAAAAGTATTTTCTTAACTTGACCAAAGGAAATTGGGTAGTAACTGACAAATTAGAAGCAAAGAGCAATTGTTTCGTACATGACGTCTTAGGTTGGCCGTTTCTTTCTAGGCAGATTTTTTTCTCGCATAGTGATGAGCCGAGGCGTGATTTCAACAAATGGAACTGTACTGTGGCAACCAGGACTGACAACGGACTTGAAGCGAAATGGGAAAGCTCGAATAAGAAGTCTGTGCTTATTCAATACACTACCTTTCGCGACGATGTGCCCGTGTATTACAAAGGGATTTCTTTTCAAGGACGTGTTAGCGATCCAAAAACAGACAGAAGTAAATTCAGAGTTACTGTCGAGCTTAAAACGGAGTGGAAGAAGTTCGATAACCACTTACTTCCGATAAGGGTCTCTGGCGTTCTAAATGAGGCTGATGAGATCGTAATGATTGATGCGAAGTTTGATTGGAAGTTGGGCAAGGATGTTCCTTCAGACCTTGTCGAGAATTTGCTTAAGATTGCAGAGAAAACGACGGCGGCGGCGCCGAGTTTCCAAACGAACAAGAAGTCTGGCTCATCCGAATAAATCTGACACATCGCGACTATGGTATTCCCTGCCTTTTCAATGTCAATTCGCTGTTAGCATGGGACACTTTTTTTGCGGTCAGCCATAGTTGGGTTGATTTCGATTACGCACATCTACCCTGTCGAATATTTGCCAGGCTTTTTTCTTGCGCAGAAGGCCTGCGAATGTGGGCGTTTTACTGGACGGTGGTCCCATATACAATGGAAATGCCCCTACAACGAAGTCATCCACCGAGAT
>JANMNK010000734.1:0-3964 GCA_031373875.1 Pirellulaceae bacterium
TGAAGCGTCCCTCCGTGGTTTCCATGTGAGACAATTTTGCACACGGAGGGTCGCTTCTTTTCGCCTTCTATGTCAATCGCAATAAATCACAGCAAATAAAGCACTTACGTCAAATCCATCAACGAACTTGGCGCTGTCCAACTAGATTCAGATGCAGGTGGCTTTACTTCTACCTCTGGGTTTACGGACAATAGCGATGGACTTCGCACGGCGATTTCAGGAAATGGTGTGGGAGCAAATCAAACGGTCGCAAATTTTGCCGCTGGCTTTACGGCTGACTATGCGATCGCACTAGCCCCAAATGTAAGTTTCGGCGGATTGTGGCAACTACAGAATAATGCCGCGCACCTTTATAAAAGTTCTGTCAACCTATCACCGGCAGGAAATGCCGGTGCGGCGAGCTTCACTTTTTCAACTAGCCGCAGTTCGATCGGTTTAACGACGTTGGAAACAATGAAATTTGTGGGAACCTATATTTCAACTACTGGATTTCGATCAAACGAGACTTTTGGCGCGATCACTCCAACTGCCTCCAATCCGGGTTTTAGTGATCCATTAACTTTCACCAATTTTAATACCTTCACAGCAGTTCCTGAACCTAGTTCGATGGCGTTATTGGCAATTGTTGGAATCGGATCGGGGGCTTGGGTTCGGTTTCGTCGGAGCAAGAAAGCTGCCGATGTTCCTGAGATTGCCAATGAAGAAACCGTTGCTTAACGGTTGATGATTCTTGACGCAAACCGCTTGTTTGCGAATCGCATTTTCCGAAGACGTGAGACTTCAGAGATCACGTTTATTGTGAACTCCGAAGTCTCACGATGTTTGCGATGAGAAATTCTAGGACCGATCAGCGAAATCGGCTTGCTCAGGTACCGAATTCAGGACGGCGACGACCAAGCTGTTCTTGGAGACGTTGCACGATGCTGGTGTGCATCTGGCTAACCCGGCTTTCGCTGAGATCGAGCGTTGCACCGATTTCTTTCATCGTCAATTCTTCATAGTAATAAAGAATGATGATGAGCCGTTCGTTACGATTGAGTCCTTTGGTGACCAATCGCATCAAGTCGCCTTTTTGGATTCGACGAGTCGGGTCTTCACCCTTTTTGTCTTCCAAAATATCGATTTCGCGAACGTCTTTGTAGCTGTCGGTTTCGTACCATTTCTTGTTCAGCGAAACCAAGTTGACAGCGCTTGCGTCACTCTTCATTCGCTCCAACTCGTCGATCGAAATACTCATTTGCACCGACAACTCATGGTTGGTCGGATAGCGGCCGTATTTCTTCTCGAGCTGCTTGATGGCTTCGGCCAACTTGCTGGCTTTGCTGCGAACCAAGCGTGGAACCCAGTCCATCGTTCGCAATTCATCGAGCATCGCACCGCGAATACGCGGCACGCAATAGGTTTCAAATTTGACCCCTCGGCCCATATCGAACGCATCGATTGCGTCCATGAGACCGAAGATGCCAGCACTAATCAAATCGTCTAGCTCAACCCCTTCAGGTAAACGAGAGCGAATTCGCTCGCCGTTGTATCGTACGAGGGGCATGTATTTTTCGACAAGCTTGTTGCGCAATTCTTGGTTGGTCATATCCAACTTGTATTGCTTCCAAACATCTTGAATATCGACTTCTGACTCGATCGTCGTTGCCATCCAAACCTCCGTGAGTGCTATGGCAATGGCGCAGCAACCGTATTTATTTGGTTGTTGAACTGATTACCCGTTGGAGAAACCGTTCCTCGGCCCAACTTCCAGTTGCTCTTCAGGAAAGAACGATTTCACGACCGACTTGGTCGTAACGCGGTGCGAAATGTAGCGGCTATCGAATTTCGTAGCTATGCCATTCGGCAAGGAATGCAGTTTGTTTCGATTCGATCTAGCGAAAATTTTTCTGTCCGCTTTTCTTCAAAGCTTGACGGAAGTTTGCTTCCACTGTCTGCCGAATCAAGAACTCTGTAACCATTCCTAAAACGAAACCCATCACCGTAAAAGCTAGCATCATCCACAAGGCATGAATCAAAGTATTGACCGGGGATTCCTGCATGAGGATGCCCCGCACAATACTAATCACCAAAGCCAAGCAACCAAGACAAATGCCAAAAGCTCGCGCCACGTTGTCGTCTCCATTCCATTGGAGCCCCCAATAGCTGCGTATCGGCACGTCGCAAAGACTTGTTGAAGGCCTTTGCCTCGCGCGCAATTACCGGGGCAATTGAGAGTATCGACAGTAGAGTCAGCCGAGCTTAAGCCGGAAAGCTAATTTTTTTGAAGACTGTTGCACTAAGCACGCAAATCCCGCAAAGTTTATCTGGGTTGCCAAAAAGTTTTCTGGGTTGCTAAGAGCAGCGCGAGACCTTCGATTGTTTCGACGAAGATGCGTGGCGTGTTTTTCAGAGATTCCGACTAACCGGCTCGGCTTAATTGTTTAGTATTGCCGACGACGCCGTGTGACTCGACTACTGTATCGCGGGTCACTTCTGTGTAGCTCAGAACTATGGCTTCGGGCACATTTTCGTTAATCACAGCATGAGCTGCTTTGCGAATTTGCGGATTGACCAGGAGTACCAACCGGTGCCCTGCCCTTTTCAGTTGCTTCAATTCTCGACGAATTTGGAGAGCAATCACATCCAAGATCGCAGGAGATAAATGGATATTCGCTCCCGTGTCGGTGATTTCGTACCCCGTGGAAATTTGGTTTTCAATTGAAGCATCCAACGTCACGACATGCAAGCGACCGTCCTTTTCGCGGAAACGATGCGAGATGGAACGGGCAAGCTTCGTACGCACATGTTCGATCTGCAATATAGGCGATGATGTGCGGAGCGCTGCTTCGCCCATCGCTTCGAGAATGCTGCCTAGTTGCCGAATGGGTATATCTTCGCGCAATAGTGCCTGCAAGACAAATTGAATTTCCGACAATTTGAACTGGCTCGGAATGAGTTCATCGACCAGCGCCGGTGCAGTTCGCCGAAGTTGATCGATCAATTGTTTTGTTGCGTCGCGAGTCAGCAGTTCGCTCGCGTGCTTTTGCGATACGGCTTGAACGTGAGACGCCAGCAACGTACTTGGGCTTTGCACTGTATAGCCGTAAATGGCCGCTTGTTGTTGAACTTGAGGGTCGATCCAAATCGCCGCGTCGCCTGTGACCGGATTTTTTACAATGTCGCCTTCGATCACTCCGGTCGTATTTCCCGTGTCAGTCGCCAGCAAGCGTTGGGTGAGAATTTCGCCACCAGCAACACGATTGCCGTGAAGGTATATTTCGTACGTATCGGGTTTTAAGGAATTTCGGTCTTTGATCCGCACCATCGGTAACAGGATACCAAGGTCATTCGCCAACCAAGCTCGGACGGTCGCTAATTTTGTGAGCAAGTCACCGCCTTGCTTGGGGTCGGCCAGAGAGATTAGTTTCGTGCCCAACTCGATCCGCATTGTATCGACTGTCAAGAACTCTTCGACAGACTTTTCAGGAGGCTTGCGTTTTGCAGCTTGTTCTTCGGCAAGCAACGTTTGTTCTTCGCTCGTTCGTATATTCTGGTTTCGGCGTATGAGTAACGCTAATCCAACGCAACCAGAGCCGAGAACGGTCAAAGGAACCTTCGGCAAATCGGTAAAAACCAAGGCAGCCAGAAAGACACCGGTCACAGCAAGGACTTGCGGGTTGCTAAAGATCTGCTGAATGAATTGCGAAGGAAGATTGAGATGTTGCGAACCGCGTGTCATCAACAAAGCAGCGGCAATCGAAATCAGAAAAGCGGGAATCTGACTTACTAAGCCATCGCCAATCGTGAGCTTACTAAAGATTGCAGCAGACTCAGAAATGCTCATGCCAGCATAGGCCCAGCCAATATACAATCCGCCGATCAAGTTGATGATCGTGATGATAACACCCGCGATGGCGTCTCCTCGTACGAACTTACTCGCACCATCCATCGCGCCAAAAAAGTCTGCTTGCCGTACCAGCAT
>JANMNK010000746.1:0-4262 GCA_031373875.1 Pirellulaceae bacterium
CTACCTGCCACCTGTCCCCCATAGTGCCACTGCTTGCTTGCAAGCAGTGTGACCTGCCAGCACTGCTTGCAAGCGAGCAGTGGCTCGAAAGATTGGTAGATTCGTTTCTGCCGATCGCCTTTAGTGACCCTGCCGGGCTAATTGCCTGCAATCCCTTCGGGATGAAAACAAACATCTCCGGGATGAGAACAAGGTTCGACGTCGGCCCTTTGTTCGGCGACAATTAGAATCCGACTTTAGCGACAACTAGAATCCCTGAACTTATTTCTTCGATTTGTCGGCTCAAGATGTTGAATCGATGGGCTTGGCTGGCGATTGGGCTTGCTGATTTGCCTTGGCCTGATCCAGGCGATAACTGGAGACGTTGAGCTCCATGATCACGCTGTGATGCACTAGACGGTCGATTGCTGCCGCTGTTGTCATCGGATCTTTGAATATCTGTTCCCACTTCGAAAATGGCAAGTTGCAACTGACCAGCACACTCGTTCTCTCGTACCGCTCCGAAAGCAGTGTAAAAAGCACTTCCATCTCTTCCCGGCTCTGCTGGACATAACCCAAATCGTCGATGATCAACGCCTTGAAGCGTCCAAGCTTCGCAATCAATTGTGGTAGACGCAATTCTCTTTTGGCTAAGAGTAGCTGTTGAACCAACATCGCACACGGTGCAAAGCATACTGGATGGCCCTGGCGAACCAGTTGTTCCCCCAATGCGCTCAGCAGAAGAGTCTTCCCAGAACCTGGCCGACCAAAGATCAGTACGTTCTCCGTTCGCTGCAGAAACTCTCCCGTGCGAAGTTGGTCCATTTGGCGACGGACCGAAATCGGGATCTTCGTCCATACGATTTCGCTCCAAGTCTTGCCGTACGTCAACTTCGATCGGCGCAGGTGACGCGCCACTCGATTTTGCGTTCGCGCCTCGCATTCTCTCATCATCAATTCGTCTAGGAATTGAGTATGCGTCCAGTTCTCCTGGACTGCAAGTTCCGCCAACTTCGTCACCCATTGACGGATTGTTGGAAGACGCAGTTCCTTCAATCGGCCATCCACTTGGGCTGGCGTCCAGGGTACTGGCGAAACTTCCGCTATCTTCATCTGTTCGCTCATCAAACACGTCCTTGTGTTTAAGCATTTCATCATAGTCAGCGAGGTCCGGAGCCTCGATGCATACGTCCGCTACTTTGCTGTCCGGAACGGATGTGCTTTGTTGTGCTGCATGCTGTGCAACTGCTTGGAGTGATATCGGCTCCTTGAGATCAAGCAGGCATCGCAATGCTTTTTCGATAAGCTCGTGCCCTTCATATTTTGCTTTGTAGAGGATCTTCAAGTAGTCTTTGATTGCTTGAGGCTCGCCAAGTGCCGCCGCCATTTGATCGAATGCAATACGGAACGCCAACGAAGGATACAACCAGTCTCGATATTGGAAGTTTGCGAATGCTCCCGGCTTTCGATGCAACGAATCAATCACATCGCGATAGTCGAAATAGACTTGCTTTTTTCCGACGAGCCGAGGCATCGTGATTTGGAGCTTGCCTCCATACCAGACTTCGACTTGATCGGGATGAATGCGGACATTTAGCTTCAGGCCAATGAAACGGCTTGAGATCGAGTAGTCGTTTTGCTTGATGCGAAGGATCGCGTTGCTTCGAAGTGTCATGTCCTTCTCGGTGTACGTTGGGAACGGTTGCTTTGGGAGCGGCCCGAGAAGCTTACGCTCCTCTATCGACTTAGCTTGGACTTGCTGATTGCATCGAGCAAGGCATTGCTTCATAAACTGCTCCCACTCCATTGGAGAATCAAAGTTGCGATCTCCACGCAATCGCAGTTGTTGGTCCAAGTAATCTTTGAAGTGGCCATGCGAAGATTCGCAGTCGCCATTTTCATGTGGCGACCTAACGTTGATTCGATGGCAATGAACTCCGAAATGTGCCAGCAAGGCCTTGAAACTTGGTTGAAACTCTCGGTCCGAAGACAGGTTGTTTACCGCTGCGGTAAGCGAATCATTCCGGAGTCGTTGCGTGACTCCTCCGAGTTCATAGTAAGAGTTTTGAACTCCGCGAGCGACGGACTCAAAGGACTCCGAGAAACAGACTTCCGCATACTCCCAATTGGAGTACGTGAGCGTGCTATGAAACAACAGATGGGGAAAGGCTTTTCCTTGAACAGTTACTGCCAAAGCAGATACGTCTGTGAAGTCAAATGCAAGTACATCAGCTGGACTGTGTACCTGGGCAAACTTGACGTCTTTCTCCACACCATGTTCAAGCCGCCAGCCGAGAACGCGTCGCTCCAACGAACGCCTCAAGGACAGGGGGAATTCTTCATGATGTTTGTCATTCATGAACTCTAGAATTGCATAGGGTTTGATTCGAGGGTCCTGCTTAAGCATCGCAACAATTTCGTCCCAGAATGCATCCAAGGGATCGACTCGGGTTCGATATTGCCGAACCTCCTTTGGCGTATTCAACGGCGTTGAACCGTCCGCATATTTTTTGGCTGTTTCCCAATCCATGTGGCACCTCCTTGCGCACTCGGCGATAGAACTTCCGGTATCCGACAAGAACCGCAAAACTGAAATCCTACCTGGATCGATCATCGCAAGCCTCCATGAAAAGTGCTTGCGATCAACGTGAGCCAAACCGGACTCCATTGAAATTGCAGTTCCTAACTACTGACACAAAACCACAACGCTAGCTAAGCGAATTGGCGGTAACTCCAACCAATCCAACCTCTCGGATTCTAGTTGTCGCTGGCTCAGGGTTTCTAATTGTCGCTAGACAGCGACGTCGCGCCAGTGGTTCTTTGGCGTACTTGTCATCGGTCTAGGCTCCTGATTTGAGTCCAACGTGGCGAATTAAGGTTTTGGCACGTAACTAGTCATTCTCAAACGCATGCGCCTGTAAACAAGAGTTTCATTGTATCCCATTTAGGCGAGCGGCAGGATCAAAACTACCTGCCATCGAGTGTTTGCGGGGTGATGAGTATATCATAGTCGGGTAGTGTGGTTGATCTTTGAAGTCGCTTGTTCACATAAACCATTTCTTGCTTTGAGACGGTTACTCCTATGGGGTATTCTCCATCCAGAAGGACAACCTCTGGGTGCTTTTGCTTCCAAGTCATTCGCATCGCACACGCCTGGACGACCTCCCAACAGGTCAACAATACACCGTTCCATTTTTGCTGAAGCGATGACCAACATCTTTCGATTGGATTGTATTTGCTGTGGTACGGCGGATAGTAGATCAGCCGTACTTCAAGTCCTGACCAATTGGAAAACTGCACCAGTCGTTTCAAAAACTGAGTTCGCCTGCCTGAGTTCTTTGGCCCGTTGTCGAGATAAATGTGGAGTCGCCGAACGCTTGGAAACTGCGAGCGAACAAGTTCCCACCATATCTTGAGGCTGTCTCCCCAAAAATCACTCGACTCAGCTTTTCCAAACAGCAGCATTAACGCGCTAGTGGTCATATTCAAAACGCCAAAAGGAACCAATTTGCTTTCGGCTGGCGGATCGTGATCCCAACCCTTAGGAACGTTCCCCTTACTATCGGTCCTGGTTTTTTCCCCCGAGAACGTATTCGCCTAAACTCACCTTCGTTTTCGTATCAACTGAGATCTCTAGAATGGTTGGATCTTTGGTTGCCGCATCACGTGCGGCTTTCACATTCTCGAAGATTGGACTGGTGAGCTCGTTCTTTTTTAGCGGCTTGCCTTTCTGAATCCTTTTGAGTCGGTAGTTCATTCGATTGAGAATGTCGCGAAGAGTCCGTTCGCTCGGCAGTTGTGTCTCGGTGTAGCCCTTTTCAACAAGCGCTGCTCGCACTTCGCCTGCGGACAAGTTTGAGTAGAGTCGTGCGGTCTTGAGTTCTGGATCTGTATGTGTGTGCGGTTCAACGATCAATCGAATATCGACGGCGAGCTGAGGATTGCGAACTTCGCTTCGAAGAGTGCTATGACGAATAGCGGTATGCTTTTCGACGCTTTGTCCACTTTGTTCCAGGAGCCCACGAGCGACAGCTTCGCGTCCCCAACCAAACCGCTCCTCGGCTTTACGAGCACTACCGTCACAAAGCTGTTTGCAAACCAAAGCCAAAAACGTTCGCCTCTGTTGCCCTGTGACTTGCCTCGCAGAAAAGCGGATCACGCCGTCTATCGTTCCATCCATGAACTGAGCTCCCTGTGTTGAACATCGGAATCTCAGCAACTTGGCACATTCTCCAATTATCTCCAAGACCAGTTTTAGGTAGATTTAAGGCTGCCGCTCGCCT
>JANMNK010000752.1:0-8295 GCA_031373875.1 Pirellulaceae bacterium
AACGAAGAAGCGCCTGCGGCGGCTAAACGAAGAAGCGCCTGCGGCGGCTAAACGAAGAAGCGCCTGCGGCGGCTAAACGAAGAAGCGCCTGCGGCGGCTAAACGAAGAATCGTCTGCGGCCGGGGGCTGGTTTAGTTTTTCTTGAAACGAGCGATGGGCTGTAAATCTTGGATGATGAGTAGCCGTTGATCGACGGCTAGATTTTGCACGTGTTGTGTTTGGCCGTCGGGCCACTGGATTTCCATTCCGTCAATTTGAGTTGCTTGCCCCAGACCAATGTGGAGCAAATGTTCGTTGGAGCCATAGAAGCCATCGCCCGTGGCTTGTCCGAAGGTCCAGTTTTCTTCGCCGCAACGAATCTTTATTGTCGCGCCGATAGCATCACGGTCGCAGGTCACGCCAACCAATTCTATTTCAAGATAGTGATTTGGGCTCTCGGTGTTGTTGAGCAAGACGGCTACTGGCTCGTCGAGATGCGTGGAGATCAAATCGATGCGACCGTCGCGATTCAGGTCGCCTTGGACTAGCCCTCGTCCCAAGTGTTGGCCATCGAAATAGGGACCGGGGCTTTCCGATTGCTTAAGCCAACGGAAGGTGCCCTTACTGTTCTGAAATATTTGAGCTGGCATATGAAACGGATCGCCGATTTTGCGATAATCATCGATGTGGCCATTCACCACGGCCAAGTCCAACCATCCGTCGTCGTCCAAGTCTGCCAACTGGCAACCAAACCCCAACCAATCCCAACTATCGGTGTGGAGTTTGCAAGTTTTGGTTGCATCGATAAACACTCGCGGCTTCACTTGCTGATAAACAGTGTTTACGTCGTTGCGGAAATTGGTCACGATCAAGTCCAGTTGATTGTTTCGGTCGACATCGCCCATCGCAATTCCCATGCAAGCTTGGGGACGTCCTGTTCCGGAAACGGCAACGCCGGACCGCGCGGCGTTTTCCTTCAAGTTCCACCCACCCGTGCCGGAAGCTTCTGAAAGCAATAAAAAATTCGGTGAGTTATCGTTTGCATAAAAAACATCGTTACCAAATTCTTGGTCGATGTTCCCAGCCAAGACGCCCAGTGTGTACCCGGTCGCGATTGACGCCTCTACTGCGGAGTCGGCTAATGACCAAGTGCCGTCGCCTTCATTTTGGCGGATATGGTTGGGACAGGGTGGGAAGTTGTGGGGATGGCAAGTTGCTGCGACGACATTGGGGCTGGGGCACTTGCGCTCAAAATAATCGGGTCCGAGGCAGTAGCCGCATTGCAAGATATCGGGCAGGCGATCACCGTTGATGTCGGCTATTGTGATCGAGCTATTCCATTCTTCATTGAGTAGACTCGGGAAATCGTTTGCTTGTTCGAAAGTGCCGTCGCCTTGGTTTCGGTATAAACGAATGGAGCCGAAATTGGCAATCGCAACATCGCGGAATCCATCTTGGTCGACATCGGCAACCGCGAGCCCTTGGCCGTATCCGATGTCGGCAATGAATGCTTGATCCGAGCAGCGTTCAAAATGGACGCCCCTTTGTGACCGGAACAATTGCTTGGGAAGAAAGTTGCCAGTCGACTTTGGAGCAGCGCCCGCTTGGGAAAAAAACACATCGCACCAACCATCTCGGTCGTAATCCAGAATCGCAACTCCGCCACCAATGGCTTCGTAGATATTGAATCCCTTTTCAATGTTGCCCGAGTGTCGGTACTGAAAATCGATGCCGAGCTGATTGGCGGCATCGGTCAGCCAGATTTGATTGGACGGGATTTGCTCCAAGGGAGGACGTGTCTGCGTTTGAATGCCCAAAATAGATTCCGGCAATGGCCAATTATCGATCGGCAATTTGGTTAGGACAGTGGCAGTTACGGCGGGAGCGGTCCGAAGTCCTTTGAGAGATGCCAAGAGATCAGGGGTTAACGGTTTTTTCTGCGAGAAAGCGGCAACAGCGCGCCAAGCGACGCTCAGTTCATGATCTTCGAGTCGTTCGTACCGGTTGGCTACTTGCAACATCGACGAGGCGTCGGATTTACGGTTGGCAAGGTCGGAAACGTGGCTGGCGATTTCAATCAACGAAGCGGCGCGAATGCGAACTTGTTCTGCCGCGTCGATCAGTTCGAGCCGAGCCAGGCACTCGCCAAGTTGCTGATGCGCCACAATGTTTCGTGGGTCGCGTCGAATACATTCGGAGAAGCTTCGCGCTGCCAGTTCGAGTTGCCCATTGTGAATAGCCCATTCTCCCATGACACTCCAGTATTCGGGATGATTGTCAAATCCTGAGGGAGGTTGGATATGCCACTTTTCAAGTTCTTCGAATTTTTCCAAGCCGACAATTGAGGCTCCCATCCATACCCAAGCTTCGACCGAATGTGGTTCTTTCGAAGTGATGTCACGAAGTCGATCAAGCGCTTCTTGAAATTGGGTGTGAAAGATGAGCACACGGATTTCGCCAAGTTGCGTCAATGGCTCCTTGGCATTGAACGCCTTCGCCGCTTTGGATACTTCGGGATCGTCGAACGGTTCCCGCAGGTTGACGAGCATCATCAATTCTTTCTCGGTGAAGTCACCGTGACGAACAAGTTCGATCACTTGTTTGCCAGCTTCCCAGCGTCGGCCTTGTGCGTTGTAGATTTTCGTCAACAACCGTCTGACCTCCGAAGTGGCCGGGCTGTCGGGGGCGATTTGCAGCACCTGTTGAAGGCGCGATTCCGCTTTTCGTAGGTCGCCCAACTTCGTCGCCCAATCTCCGCTTTGACCCAGTGCAGGAAGGCCCGCAGCAGGATTATCCGCCGGGATCTTATCGAGAATTGCGATGGCTTCGGGCAGTTTGTTTTGAAATGCGAGAACGCGAGCAGCCAAGAACAGAAGCGAAGGATCGGCCGGATATTGAACCAGACCGCTCTGGATGACTAACCAGCCACCTTCGATATTTTGGCTTTCGAGAAGTTGAGAAGCTTCTCCAATGAATGTATCGGCAGTCTTGGGTTGAGGCTTTTGCGCCTGAGTTTCGAGATTCGGTCTCGATGAGTTGGCTGGTGACGGAGAGTTTGCGGGAACTGGATTCTTGTCGTTGTTCGATGAATCCGATTTCGAGCACCCGCATGCGTGAGTCGAGACCCAGGCGACGAACAAGCATCCCGCAAGCCTTTGCAGATTGGCCGAAGAACATTTGTTCGTCACCACAACCATGGTCCATCACCGCAATTTCTTGAGTTCTAGTTTTTTGGTCAAGGAATGTTCCTTTGCGAATCAAAAATATAATGCGATGCGATCCAACTCACCCAAAAACCCGGACCATCTGCGCCGGATTTCTGGTTAGTTTCGGGAGTCGTGTTGAGTAAGTAATTATCGCTTGCGGCTGTTTACGTTTTGCTTAAGAAAAGCCAATCCATCTTTAGCGAGTTTGAGTTCGTCGTCGAACATGCGACGCCAAATTTTGGTTGCTGCTGCGAGTTCAGGAAGTGCCAAGCCGAACGCTTCAATGACCATCCAGCCGTTGTATCCGATTTCGGCGATCGCATCAAACGTCTCCGACCATTTCACATCGCCGGCACCGGGCGTACTCCGATCGTTTTCGCTGATGTGGATATGGTAGAGGACGTCCTTGATTTCTCGAAGCGCATTCGGGCTATTCTTTTCTTCGATGTTGGCATGGAACGTGTCGAACATCATACCGCAAGCAGGATGGTTTACTTCGCGGACAAATCGCGCTGCGTCGGCTTGTGCGTTGAGCAAATAGCATTCGAAACGATTGAGGGGTTCGACGCCAAGCTTCACGCCGACTTTACCGGCATGCTCGGCCATCGCCCGCATGCTCTCGACGCCCCATTTCCATTCGTCCTTTGTTGGACCAGCACCCGTGAAATGACCCAAGGCGGAATGATAAGGACCAATCAGCGATTCCACACCTGCAGCAGCGCAGCAGTCCAAAGTTCGTTTGTTCAGTTCGACACCCTTGGCCCGCACAGCGGCGTCGGGACTGATCGGATTGTCATCGACATTGCGAACAGTCACAGCGGTTCGTTCGAGTCCCAGGCTGTCGAGTTTTTTGCCCCACGCGGCGTAGTCAAGATCCAGATTGAAGATCGGTACCTCGACACCATCGTAACCCATGGCCTTGAGTTGCTCTAAAACAGGCATCAATCCATCATTCAATTCACCGGACCACAACAAAAGATTCATGCCAAATTTCATAACGATATTTTCCTAATAGAAAGTTGTGATTCTTGCCAACGTGAAGGTCATAGGAGCAGGTATGTCGGCGGGAACACTGCCAAAGGCTGACGGGTGCAAAGCTCAGATGAAGAGCCATTGCCAAGACTAATACTTTACCATGCCGTATTTGTGATCCAAGCCGGGGATTCTCGCGAAAACCCCGAGATCACGGAACTTGTTTCTTGACCATACGATTGAGTTTTGGGAACAGTTTAAGCGCGTTATCGCGAAGAACTTGCTTGGCAATCCGATGAGCGTGCTCCATTTTCAGTTCGCCCTTGTCAACTTTTTCGGCTAAGGCTTCTGCCAAGCAATCCTTTGTCCAAACAGTTGCGGCGTAAATTCCTTCTGCCTGGGACGTATCGGCTCCCCACATGATTCGGTCGGAAGGCATCACCTCCAGCCATTCTTGGTAAGCTCTCTTTGCCATCGTGTAACTTAGTTGCGGCAGCCAGACCGAGTCGATCCACACGTTCGGGTACTTCATCGCAATCACACCTGTTTCGCCAACCCAGGGAAATCCGCCGTGGAAGAGAATGAACTTCGTCTTCGGATTGGCGGCAATCAGATCGACCAACAGCATGGGGTTTGATCCCTGAATACGCGCTTGGCCAGTATGAATCTGGAAAGGTAATTCGTAGTTGGCACTGAATTCAACAATTCGCCGAAAGACAAAGTCTTCAAAGTCGCGAATTTCCGCTTCCGACAGTTCGGAGCGTTTTTTCCCAAATGCGACTTCAGCGCGAGCGCGTGGAACGTTTTTGAAATCCAATGTTCGCTGGTAGGCCAACGTTGACTTGAGGCAAACCGCGTCGCTCTCGACGGCTTTGGCAAAGATCGATTCGATTGCAGCCAAGTAGTCGTCCAGCGAATCGATGGACTTGCCATTCTTGTCGGCGAAGTCATAAGGGCTGTCCAACGGATTTGCAAACTCAGACGCATGAAATCCAGACACCATAGAAGTAACGTTAAGCACGGGAACAGAGAATGTATATGCTCTTTCGAATTTGAGCCGTGCCCAATAAGGATCGATAAACATCAATTCGATTTTGGCTCGATTGCGAATCACATCATTCAACCAGCGATCATCACGATAGTTCTCAAAAATGCGATCATTGAGTTCTTGTGCCTGAGCATCGGACATGTTTTCAAAATCGATGCCGTAGAGATCTCGGAAAGCTGGAAGTACGTAGCGGTAAAAGCTAGTCGCGCGTGCATCGTCGAAATCGTGTTTAGAGTCTGCCCACCACTCAGCGAAGGAACTGCCATCTCTCCAAGTCGATAGTTTGTTGATCCAGGGGTAATAGCTGCCTGCCCAAACACTATGAAGCGTCATGCCGCGGCCTTTGTCCGTCATGTCGGGACCGAACAGATCCGAAAAAGGACGCAGATGATCGTGCGTGTCGATTGCCAAGTACGAATCCATCGCACTTCGTATTTCTTGGAAGGTCTTGGTCTTCTTGCTATCGTCGGCTTGGGCGTGAATGGCGAACATCGCGCAGAAGGCGGCGGCCAACATTGTTGACTTGAAAATGGTTGACTTGAAAGTTGTCATGACGAGACCTTCCAATCTGGGTTTACCCAAAATGGGTGCACGAAAGCTCTTCTGGGTTCACGATAAAGATTTTGGAAAAAGCATCAAGAAATCATGCATCGCGCGAGCAGTAGATCTTAATCTTGGCGAATGGTGGCGTTGCCGAAAAGTTAGCTGGAATACTGAAAGCGTCGGGCAAAGAGACGCCGAAATGGCCAAGTCGCTGGTATTTGTGGCGAATTACGTGGTTGTGAGGGGCTCAAATGGGCTTGTCGATCCCCCATTAAAATAGATAATCTTGCCTCACACTTTTGAAATCAGATCCAACCCAGGCAAGCCGATTGTGGCGGGCTGTTGAGCTGTTTGGTGGCGAAGTCACCGGTTCGGGATTGGGTCGTGCCGCGATTGGCCTGTTGGAATTTATGTTCCTCAGGATAGAGGTCCGCGCAAGAAGAACTCGTTTGCATTGAAATTGGAGAATAGCTGAATGGCCCGTTATCACGGTCCCAAAGCGCGCGTGAACCGCCGCTTTGGCGCATTGCTTTTTGAAGGATCCGGAACCACTCGCGCATCGCAACGCCGAGAGAATCCGCCCGGTATGCATCCCAAAGGTCGACGTACCAGTAACTACGGTACCGCTTTGGCTGAAAAGCAAAAAATCAAGTACTACTACGGTTTGGGCGAGCGACAACTCCGTCGCTACTTTGCCGACGCAGTGCGCAAGAAAGGCAATACGGGCGAAACACTTCTCCTGATGTGTGAACGACGACTGGACAACGTCATCCGTCGCGCTGGTTTTACAAAGACTCGACCGCAATCGCGCCAAGGTATCGTGCACGGGCATTTCTTGGTAAACGGTGCCAAGGTCACTTCGCCAAGCTACATTCTTCGCCCAGGCGATGTCGTTGAGCTTCGAAATCGCGAATCGATTAAGAACGTTTATCGCGGCATTATCGCCAACAATCCGCCGGTGCCACCGGATTGGATCACTTTTGATACCGAAGGTCTCAAGGCAACCATGGCCGGTACACCATCGGCATCGGATATCAGTTTGCCAGTAAATGCTAACATCGTCGTCGAGTTTCTCTCTCGATAGTTCGATTGTTTTGTATGTCTTCGATCCAACTTTCTTGCGTCCGGTCTGGATGACGCAGGAAAGTCTAGGGCAGGAGCATCCAACGCCTTTCCAAGTTTACCTTGTCGATCGACGTCAGCCGATGTAATGAGACCCTGTGGTCAACGCGGCTAGCATACTTATGGACGAGATGAACGAATTTTTTCAAGCATGGCCTGCTTGCAAAGACGCACGACCACTCAGCATCCTGCAGTACAAATCGCTTATCTGTGCTATCGCTAATTCGAACTTGGGAACATTTTCCTAAAGCTCGGTTCTCGATATGATCAACGTTTGAATTCCACACCAATTTTCTTCTGCCTGGTTGTCTTATGCACTCTTCACTAGTTGTTCTTGGCGGTGGTCCCGGCGGGTATGCGGCGGCATTTTTAGCGGCCGATGAAGGCATGCAGGTGACGTTAATCGAGGCGGAGAGCCGTCTGGGCGGTACTTGCCTGTTGCGCGGTTGTATTCCGTCCAAGGCGCTGCTGCATGTCGCTAAGGTTATCTCCGAGGCGCGTGAGTTGAGCGAAGGCTGGGGCGTCGAATATCCAGCACCCAAAATCGATATCGACAAAGTTCGCGCCCGCAAAGAAAAGGTAATCACCACGTTATCGGGTGGCCTTGCTCAGTTGGCCAAGCGTCGAAATGTGACCGTCATCTACGCGCGTGGTGTGTTTGAAAACAGCAATACGATTCGGCTCGAAGGCGATCATACATCGATTCCCGAAGATCGCACGGTAACTTTTGATCATTGCGTGCTTGCGACTGGCAGCGTGCCTTCGATGCCGCCCGCATTTAACATCGGTAGCCCGCGAGTGATGGATTCGAGTGGCGCACTTGAGCTGAAAGATATTCCTAATCGTCTCCTCGTCGTCGGCGGCGGCTATATCGGTTTGGAAATGGGAAGCGTCTACGCGAGCCTCGGTTCCGAAGTGACTGTGGTTGAATTGACAGATGGTCTGCTGCCAGGTGCTGACCGCGACTTGGTTCATCCGCTGCAAAAGCATCTTGACGTCTTGTTCAATAAGCGAATCGTTTTGAACACCAAGGTTGGTTCCTTGGCCGAGGTGGATAATCAAGTCGAGGTGACTTTCGAAGGTCCCGGCAAGTTTGGTCATGAGCGATACGATCGGGTGCTGGTCAGTATCGGTCGCCGTCCCGTAAGCGCAGGTTTGGGGCTGGAAAACACCAAGGTTCAATTGAATCCACGCGGCTTCGCAGTTTGTGACAAGCAGCAGCGTACGGCCGACCCGCAGATTTTTGCGATCGGTGATGTCGCAGGCGAGCCAATGTTGGCTCATAAAGCCAGCCACGAAGCGAAAGTCGCTATCGAAGTGATCTTGGGGAAGAACGTTACGTTCGACAAACGAGCGATTCCCGCAGTTGTCTTTACCGACCCAGAAATCGCCTGGGCAGGATTGACCGAAGACCAAGCCAAACGA
>JANMNK010000753.1:0-5681 GCA_031373875.1 Pirellulaceae bacterium
CAACCAACAATTTCTTTCTTGTGGTTGACGTAATCCCAAATGACGAAACGATCGAGATCATTGCCGGCCGTAAAGAAAACTCGCCCCTTCGTCTGTTGAGCGAGTTTGTGCGCAAACCGTATATCTTCTTCCGACTGCGACCAACTGGGTACGAGGAAAAGATTGATTGTGATGCCTTCCTTGGCACAAAGCCGGGCCTCACGCATGGTCGCTTGCTCGGTTTGCGGGTCTGGAGGATAAAGCATGAACAGCCATTCATCTTCGAAGTGGGCTGTGGGCAAACCGTCGGTAATCAGGATGATCTGCCGATTCGGCGTATCGACTGTAACGAGATTTTGTCGGGCAAGTCTCAGGGAATGTTGGATATTGGTAAAATGCGGGTGAACTTGGCTCTCGCTGATATCATCGCGGCTCATATCGGCCTTTAGGCGAACCCACGGTTCGTGAATGGTTACCGGTTTAGGCATGAGGTCGATGATTTCGCCGGGCGCACACATCTTGGCGAACGTGTACATCTCGATGAATCGAAGGAAATCGCCCGGATATTCAGAATTGATCAGTCCTTGCAGTGCCAGAGCCATACGCTTGACGTTGACGTATTGTCCGTCGTATCGCATGGAGCCACTCATATCCATGACGACCACGGTCGCGCATTTGGGTGAGTTCCGTGTGCGATGAACTTCTATATCGCTTCCCTGCAATTGGAATGATTCAGCCCCAGGGCGTTTTATCATGCCGTTGATGATGCTCTGAACGATATCCATATTGGCCAAGGAATCTCCAAACTCAAAGGGTTTGGTCTGCGTCATTTCGACGCTCCCTTCGCCAATGATGGGTCCGGTGTGGCGGCCTGATTTGGCTTGTTGCAAATCGCTAAAGATTCTTTCGAGCAAGCGACCTTGGAAAACCTTGTAGGCTTTGGGAGTCAGCCGAAAGCCACCTTCGTTATCGCTATCCAAGCCTTGACGTTCCGCCATTTCCTTAAGCAGATTTTCCACCTGCTGACGCATCTCTTCTAGCGAGTTCATGTCACCGGGTTCGGCGAATTCGGACAAGCTGTCCATGTCGATCACACCGATTTGGCCCGTTTTGGATGCTTCCTTAAGTTGCTTGAGCAACTCATCGATCTTCTCCAATTCCTTCTTGACCTCAATTGCCTCGGGAACGCTAAGACGATCTTGGCCCGTAAAATCGTACTTGCTCACGAGTTCGTCGATTTGGTATTTTTCGCCAAGACGCTCGATGGTCTGAACAATCTGCCTCGCGGTTTCGCCGGAGTCGTCACCGGTTCGATACCACAACTGTTCCAGCAAATAGATTTGCTCGCTGCGAACTGCTTTTTCGATTTCGTTTTTGAATTTGCCCGTAGCTCGAATGGATTTTGCAGACTGAAGAAACGACTTGTCGGCTCGTTGCTGAACGGTTTTGGTCTCGTACTTCGCTAAAATTTTTCGTTTGCGTTCTTCAAGGATGGCTCGCAAATGCTCCAAGCTTGGCCCAAGTCCTGCAATTTGGCTTGGGTCGATGCGAACTGCACGAGCCAAATCTTCGGGGCTCAGTTTGCGGAACTTGCCGTAAGTCATCGCAAAATCAAAAGCACTCGACACCAAGTCGGGTGGGGGTTGCGTCGGACTTGGGAACTCAAGCGGGTTATACTTTTGATAAGTATGAACGATCCCGCCGAGAGACTTGCGATCGGCCATGTATGCTACTTCCCGTCGATAATTAATTCCGGTTATGACGAATCAGAAAACGATTACGTCTCGTAAACGATGTGCCCTTGCTTCTGGCTTCGGCTGATGCGATCCATCGAGTAGAGGCCTGCTAAAACGAATTCAAGGCAGGAGGCGCGTACGGCAGGATCGTTAGCAGCATTTAGGTCGAAAGCTCGATCCCATACTGGCGGAACATGCTTGAGTCGCTCAGCGTAAGCAGAACTCGGAAGCATATCGCCGACTTCAACTCGGACACCTTTGCTAAAGACCTCAGCCACTTCCTGCAAGCCATACTCTTCGACGTATTGCTGGAAAACATTCTTTATCGCCAACGCGATTAACGCGTCGAGGACTTGTCGTTCGTTCATCTGATGACTGGCCATCATATCCATCTCAAGTTTGCCAAGCGACGACGAATACAAATGCCCAAGGTCGCTAATTCTTGCGACCGCAGGTGTTTCGCCCAATATGATGCTGCGATGTCGTGCCGAGGAAACCATGGTTCGATAATTAGCCAAAGAGAACCGTGCGGACACACCCGAGGCATGATCGATGTACTTGCTCTTGCGAGCTTGAATTGTGATTTCTTCGATCAACTCACTCATAAAATACGGAACCTGAACCGGATACTCTCCACCCAAATCGACGCCCGATTGCTCGTGAATGATCTGTATTCCCAAGTCCCGCTCTCGTGGGTAATGAGTTTGAATGATTGACCCAATTCGATCCTTCAATTGCGGGATGACCTTGCCGCTACGATTGTAAGTTGCCGGGTTCGCGGAGAACAAAATGAAAATGTCGAGGTCAAATCGAATCGGATAACCGCGAATTTGGACATCACGTTCTTCCAGGATATTGAACAGGCCGACTTGCACCAGCTCATCTAGCTCGGGTAACTCGTTCATTGCAAAGATGCCGCGATGCATTCTAGGAATCAATCCAAAGTGAAGGGCCTCTTCCGCCGACATGCTCACACCGCCCGTCAGCTTCGAAGGATCAATTTCGCCAATGATGTCGGCAAACTTGGTGCCAGGGCTCAGTCGCTCTGCATAACGTTCGCTTCGATGCCACCAAGCGATCGGAACTTCGTCCGGCGAATGCTCTGCTAAGAATTGTTTTGCTTTGGAAGTGACTGGGCGCAACGGATCTTCGTGCACTGCAATGTCCGGAATGTTCAGGTAAGGAATATACTCGTCGAGGAATTCCACCAAGCATCGCATCAAGCGACTTTTAGCTTGACCTTTTTCCCCCAAGAATAACATGTCGTGTCCGGCCAACAACGCGATGTTGATTTCCGGTATGACCGTGTCGTCGTAGCCTACGATCCCAGGAAAAAGGGTTTCGTTGTTCGACAGTCGGCGAATAAAGTTCTGACGGATTTCCTCTTTGACGGAGCGAGAAACCCAACCGCTTTCTTGAAGTTCAGCAAGTGTGGTCGGTAAAGTTGAAGTGATCGACATTCCGTAGCCTTCGATGACAATGCCTCAAAAAATTCACTTGGACCGATTCTAGAGAATGCAAGATCCAAGGGTGACCGCCGCAAAAAACACGGCACAGTCCAGTATATGCATTTGGAAAGGGTGGTACACGATAAACGCCCTTTTCGTAAAAGTTCAAGCCTTTGAGCTGCGTATTTTCACGGAAAACGTGGTGTGACAGCGAGCGATTTGTTCTTGAGAGGATGTCACCTTGGTAATCGCAAGACAATCAGCGAATCGAATCCGCCAGTACTTTGCATCTCGACTGGTATATTTCTTCAAAACGTATGGCTGCGTTTTCAAATGAAGTAAGAGACTCGGAGGCAGTTATCGATGGCAGAATAGACGTTCATTCCAATTCGTATTGGATTTCCACGTTAAACACTCTTTCAAGTTTATCGAATGTAGAACTGTAGACTTCGTTCGGCGCCAGTCGAAAGGGACTCATGGGGTCCTCGAAAGTTTTAGTAGACTCTCGATCTAAAGTATTTTGCTGGCGAACAGGATACGTCAATGTACCTTGCCAGTTTTCGACAAAATGTGATTTCAGATATTGGATTTTTCCAATTTTCTTGCCTGCTAATGTCGCCTGTTTTTTCGCGTCGGATTTTGCTTCCGCGAAAGCTCGTTTTAAGGCTGCATCACAATCGCCATTCGAAACTTCTCCAATCAGCAGCATCACGACTTCCGGTTTGGTAAAACCAGTTTCCTTTGCTTCCAAGTCGAAAATTCGATTGGACTTTATAGACTCGAGTATTTCAAATGGAAAGATTAACAGTTCGTCGCTACCCTCAGGAGTTTGCCAGTCGGCTTTGATCGAACAATATGCAGTGAACGAGTTTGACGGGGCGGACGGAATTCTCAAGCCGTATCCTTGCTGATGTCCCCAAAAATTGTCGTTGTCGGGCGAGTTAAGTCGCAGGAACTTTGTAGGACTAAATTCGATTGATGAAGGAACCGCACGGATCGCTTCGAGATGTGTTTGCGCGTCGCGCTTTATTTGCGACAATTTCTTCAGCGAGTCCTTTGCATTTGATTCCGTGGCCCATATCGTCGTAAACATTCTCATTCTTGTTGGAGATCCCGGAACAGTCTGCGAACTTACCACGCTCAGACCAGACCTCACGGATTTGCTCGGGTCGTTCACAATGGTTTGACCGATCGCTGAACCAGTGATGCACAGGGTTAAAGCCAGAAATAAGGCCGAATGGAATCGCATGTTGTGTAGTTCCGTTGATGATTTGAAATGCAACAGAGAAGTAATACACCTGCAAAAGGTGACGAGCAGAACTCAATATAACGCGAAGCTTCAAAAAATCTGTAAATTTGAGTGAGCAACTACGCGACAAGCAAAATCACACCGCGTGCGCACGAGCAAAAGCTGTTCCAATGAAGTAACCCAAATTAGGTAGCTGTGCGTTTTTGCAGCAAGTGCTACGGATGTTGGCAATGACTTAATTCTAATCCTTGCTTTTGCGATGTCTCACGCGTAGTATTCACAAAAAGTATTGAACCCGTACTTCCCCAGTTCCGCATTCCCTCGTTGTATGGTGGGAGGCTTCTTTTGCTGGGTAACATTCGCTTCGGAACTCGGCCTTATTGGATAGATCCAATTGGACGTCGGGCAAGCTAGAAATCAGTTCGTTGATTTTCCAGGAAGACTAAACATGAACCGCAAATATTCAACATTAAGAAAATTAAGAAATCGTTTCGTTCGATCGCTCCGAGTCGAAAACCTTGAGACGCGCTATTTGATGGCAGCCGACCTCGATGATTCGATATCGGAAGCAGTGAATATAGGTGCTGCCTCAACCGGTGGATTCCTCATAAACAACTCCCTGACTGCCGATGTCGATGTAAACATGGTCAAGTTCACGGTGACCACCGGCCAGTCCGTCGATTTCGATATCGACACTACGACGAATGGTCAGAGCGGTTTAAATTCGTATTTGCGATTATTTTCGGGCGCGGGAGCCCAATTGGCTGCCAACGACAACGCAATTGCACCCGGTGAGAACGTCGTAGGATTTGATGCCTATCTCCGTTACAAGTTCAACTCAGGCGGCACCTATTACATCGGTGTTTCGAACGCCAACAATAAAACCTATAACCCGGTGAATGGGGGTGGCGATGTTGCGGGTGGGCAAAACACTCAAGGGGCGTACAAGCTAACCGTCAAGGCTCTGCCTGTCGATTTGGACGATCAATTAACCGAGGCGCCCCTGGTCGGTGCTGTTCCTACCATTCCTGCTGCCCCGATCATTATTAACAAGTCGATAGTTACCGACATTGATGTTAACCTCGCTCGCTTTACGGTTACGAGTGGCCAAGTTGTAGATTTTGATATCGACACAACGCAAAACGGACTGGGTGGGCTTGGCTCGTACTTGCGATTATTCAATTCGGGTGGCACACAAATCGCTTCGAACGATGACGCGATTGCCCCTGGGGAAAACGTCGTCGGTTTCGACGCATACTTGCGATACAA
>JANMNK010000756.1:0-10916 GCA_031373875.1 Pirellulaceae bacterium
AATAGGAGACAACGATCGACTGCCGAGTTGGAGTACAGCATTATAAGCCGGAAGTCGTGGGTTCGAGTCCCACCGGCGCGACTTTGATTTAGATCATTGCGCCGTAGTTCAGTGGTAGAACGCCGTAAACCCTCTGACACACAACTTCGTCGATTGTTTTGAAACAACACTTGACTGCCGATATGGAGTACATGGCTTAGCAGGTTCGATTCCCGCCCGGTCCACTCGTTGATTCAACAATGGGCCGGAACCTTGACGGTCGCGTAGCGTCTGTCGGGGGAATATCTCTGGTCACAACTTCGTCAAGTGTTTTTTCATTTTCACTGAACCAAAGAACGCTGGAGCTGTTCTTGTAACTGACGTTTCGCAAACCCTTTTTAACGGACACCGTCCATGGACTAAGCATGAGCACTATCGCAGCAACCCTCGATCCATACAGAACCAATATCGGCTTGAGCCCGACACTTCAGCGTCCAACGTTGGTGCTGAACCGTAACTGGCAGCCGATCAACGTGGCGACGGTTGCGCGTGCCTTGATCATGCTGTGGAACGATTCGGCCAAGATCGTCGACCCGATCGACTACCAGCTGTATGACTGGAGCGATTGGAGCCGAATGGTACCGGATCGCGACGAGCCGTTCATCCAGTCGGTACGCCAGCGTATCCGTATTCCGGAAGTCATCGCATTGACCAAGTTCGATGCGATGCCGACGCAGAAGGTTACCTTCAGCCGCAGAAACGTTTTCAAGCGTGACAAGATGTGCTGCCAATACTGTGGAAAGCAGCCTGGCAGCGAAGAACTCACGATTGACCACGTGGTCCCGCGTGCTCAAGGTGGATTGTCGACTTGGACGAACTGTGTATTGGCTTGTATCGATTGCAATTCGAAGAAGGCTGACCGTACTCCGGCTCAGGCGCACATGAGGCTTCGCAAGGAGCCAGTGCGTCCAGCTTGGAAGCCGATCTACGCCGATCGAATGAATCGCGTGAAGAGCTGGTCCAAGTTCATTAGCGAGGCCTACTGGATAGTAGAGCTCGAAGATTAGCAAACGCAGAAGCTCAGTTCGCTGGGCTTCTGCCATACAGGAATGTTCGCCTGGGAGCGGACTCGGTCTCCAAACCCGTGGACAGCTCTCAGGCGCGTTTTTTTGCAATGGAAGCGCATCAAGTGACGTGGAGTGACAGGTTGCGCAAATCGCAGCATTTTCGTTGGTGGTAGTATCATTCCTTGCAGTTCGTTTTGCAGGAGTCTCGTGCGTTGATTCAGTCCCATCGTGACTATCGGTGCCAGCTTCCGACTTTGGTTTACTCCCAATGTACTCCCAGGGCTTTGGTAACGATCCAACAGCACGCGTCTTCTCATCAAGGTTCGTATGCGTGTAAATCCCAAGCGTCAATCGGATGTCTGAGTGGCGGGCAAGTTCTTGGGCAATTTTTGGTGAGACCTTAGCTTTACTTAAGTTGGTGATAAACGTATGGCGATTTGCGTGGAAGTCAGCGAAACGATTCTGACTGTCTTTGTATTTGAGAAAGTCGCTTTCTTCACGGAGCTTTTTCTCCTTGTCAGTCTTGCCCTCGCTGATCCATTTCTCACGAGCAGCCGCTAAGTCGTTCATCATCATTTCCGATGTTCTTCGGTCTACCCCTCCTGGCACTTTGTCAGAAACTGGAAACAAAATTGCATTAGGTGGAACAGCTTTGGTGACAAGCCATTTGCGCAAACGTTCAACCAAAACGGGATGAAGCACTTGGGTGTCAATCCGCTTTCGTTTGCTGAAGGAGGCTGCAACTGTAGCGGTTGGTGGATCCCCTTCGAGATCGAACGACGAAGGAGTTAGGCTTGCAATTTCAGACCTTCTATAGCCAGTCAGTGAGGCAAGGACATACATCATCGCTCTATCTGTTCCAGGAATGCGTTGATCGGGCGTACCCGACTCAGCCGCCTCAACGAGCCGGAAAAATTCTTCATCGCTCAATGCTCTTCGGTCGTGTCGCCTATCTACCTGCGTGTTTAGCTTACGCATCTCGGAAAGAGGATTTTCAACCAGCTTCCGAGTTCTTACGAGCCACAAGGTAAATTGCTGAATCGCTCGAAAGTAATGATTGCTGGTTTGGCGACTTCGCCCGCTTTCGCGGAGCCCCTTCAGATACTCCTGAATTTTGATAGCGTTGATGTCGGAAATGTTTCGGATCTTGGCTCCAGCTACTACTTTCTTGAGCCTCGAAACTGCTTCGTAGATCTGCTTTTCCGTAATGTCACGCCGTTCGAGGTGCAGCTTGAATTCTTCGACCATCGTATCGATGGGTGCTCTCTTGGCCTTGATCCGTGCGTCTTCATCTGGAGCCTTCAGGCCGTCACGTATGAGGCGTGCATCCTCTTCAAGCTTTGCCGCGTAACGCTCCGTCTCGCCTTTGTCCGTGTAGCCTTTTACGGTTCGTTGTCGTCCAGTGTGGTCCTTATAACCGATGTACCATGCGGTACGCCGGTTATGCTTATCTTGATTGCGTTTATAGATCGATGCCATGCAATTTTTCTCCGTTGGAATGCAGTACCCCCGATCGTATGCAATCAGTGTCGATCGATCATCAGGTTAGGGTAGTTTTTTCAAAAAGTTTTTACGATTCGACTAGCGAGGCTTTGTGTTTCCCCGTTCGCAACCGTTGTCAATCCAGTCGCGAATATCATCCGGACGCCAGCGAATACTCCCGCCCACGCGGAGTGGTTCAACGAGCTGTCCAGATGCGACGAGTCGCCATATTGAACGCTGCGATACTTTTAGAATCGTCGCCAATTCACGTATCGTTAAAAGTTCTGGGATCTCGCCGTGTTTATCGGAAGAGGTTTGCATCCTGTCCTCTGAATTGGTTAGGGAATGAAATCGTCAATATTTTGGTGGTCTAATGAAGGGCCTTGTTTCCGCTGCCGCCGAGCTTCAATCGATTGTTTGATTGGCGGCGCGAATTTGAGGGCATCATTATTGGACCATGGTCTCAAATATTCAGTATCAGCTTCCTTGCGCACAAAGTTAGCCACATCCTTTGCTTTGGGTACGAGGAGCCTTCCGAGTTCGTTCGGAGAAATCGTCGCCCAGCAGGGATACGACACCTGGCTCATATAAAATGCGACCAAGCCATTATGGCGATCTGTGATTGGCATATTCGTCAGCTGAGAAGGGAGTATGGTGCGCTTGATCTTAAGTGTGCTACTAGTCGCAGTTGAACTCGAACCCTGCTGACCACTTGAAGTGGTGTCCGTCCTGGAGATCTCTCTATCTTCGTTGTCGCCGACGAAACTGGAAATTAGTTCGGCGGTCGAAACGCAGTTCAGTTTCATCACCATCCGGTTTCCAAAGCAGCTCAAGAAGTCATCAGTGACTTTTTCCCCATACAACTTTGTATCTCGAAGTCCCTGCACTGATTGCGTGGCAACAGCTAAGCGTCCACCTTTGGAACGCGCGCGTTTTGCGAAACTCGGAAAACCAGGTAAGTGACCGGCCTCGGAGAGCTCGTCCACGAAAGTCCAGAACCTATTTGGTGTATCGTCTGGCTGCGTAAGAACGTTATCACACCAGCGTTTAAACAGAACGCTATTTATGCAATTGATTGCAGTACGAAGAACCTCAACGATGCCGAGAACTACGACATACTCTTCATTCATGCAATCGCAAATTGCTAACTTCTCTTTTGCAGTTTCCCATGCTGCCGCTACAGCCCAATACAGTTTTACCTTGCTGGCTATCGTTGCGAAGATACTTCCCAAAAGCTTCTTATCTTGGAAGAGAAGGTCAACTACCGGTCCTGTTTCAGCGTGACGACAAAGAATTCTTTTACACGTCTGCGGCTTGAGCATTCCACGCAAGAGGTCAGCAAACGTCCAGTCGAGTTTCGATAGCGCAAACGAACACATAACACCCCATGCGCAGAGTCTAGCCGCTTCTTGAAAAAAAGGATTATTGTCGGCAACGTCAGGCATAAGGGTATGGGCAATCTCCATCGCTTCTGTTGGTCGCGTGACATCTTTGCTAATATCCCACGCAACTCCCCTTGCATCGAAGGGGTTCATTAGCTTTAAGCGTGACCTGTCAGGGATGATGGCTGACAAAATGGGCATCGCATCTTGCTTGGAATCGTAAACAAGTGCCCTGTAACCAAGTCCCGTACCAACGAGTGGAATAGCGCATTGCTGAAGGAGTCGCATCGCAAGTGTCTTGCCGCTTCCCGTTGTTCCAAGGAAAATGGTGTGCGTGCTAATGTCCTCTCCGAGCATTTCAAGTGCTCCTAATCGGAACATAATCGGTTCGGTTCGCATGAATATTCTTTTTAGACTAACGGAAGAAGTTAGGAAAATGGGTAGCTGAGTTGACTACTAAGTTACGGTGAATTTTGCGTATTGCTCATCCAGTTGCGCCTGCGCTCGGCGTCTTCGTTCTGCGAGCTGGTGCTTAACCACGCTATCAGACTGTATACTTGTTCCTCGCAGCGGAAGGTTCTTTGGACGCCTATCCGGTGGGCTCTGTCGTGTATTGTAAATCGAGTACGCAATGCGCCCGATCAAGTAACCTGCGAGCAAGGTGAAGACTAGATCAAGTGGGTTAGTTGCTAGGTGAAGCAAAATTCCAATCACATAGTCAGTCGTCCGCCAAGTAATTCGGCCAACAAGTTGCGAGAAGTCTTTTACTACTCCCGGCGTGCGAAGGGCACCGAACTTCATCAAAAGTCCAACGCTAAACGAGAGCGCGATAAAGCCCGCCAGTAGGTAGAATCCAAAGAATCCAAACAACATGCGGGACGCGATAAAGGCAACAATACGTTTCATCTAGTGTGCTCCAAAACAAGGGAAGTGGGGTTAGGTTTTCTTGATTTCCAAGGCCAGTTCATGGGCCATGTATTTCTCGACGTGCTTTGATGCGGCTTGCGAAATTGCTGCCAGCTTATGGCCAGCATGATCTCGGTCGATGTAGAGTCGGCATTGCTCTGTTGAGCGGGACAACGCCACGTACGTTAAATTGCGATTGGTCATCGAGCCACCGGCCAAAACATATACTCGTTCAAGTGATCCGCCTTGGAATTTATGCGTTGTGCTTGAATAGCCAAGACCGATAAAGTCGGGGGTGAGTTCCTTGCGAGTCAGGACTACGTCCTTCTTTAGTCCTCGCGCTTTCTCGCTTTGACTTAATTCTCGGTCCAACGTAACGGTTACATTCCCCAATTTATCAATGGACTTAATGGTGCCCAAGTTCGAGTTCGCAATCCCGCGGTGGCTTGCTGTCTCTTTCATCATGACGCGGTCATTGACGTGCATCTTGTCTTCCCCAATCTGAACATGTATCGGTGAGACCGTTCCTGCGAGTAACCTCGCGTTCTGGCACTTGCGGTTCATTTGCGAAACTTCAGAGTTTTGTTGAACGATGACCACGAAGGCTTCGGGACGCTCCAAGCCACCGTCTTTTGCCCAGTCGCTGACTAATTTATTGGCAGCCTCAGTTCGATTCTTGGCGACATGCAAATCACCTTTTTCTTGGTAGATCGCGAGTGCGGCTTCAGCCTCCCCCTCTCGAACGAGCAAGGATGCTTGCGCTTCGATTGCTGTTTGTCGGTAGTTGGTTTTCAATTCCGATGTTCCTACAGCCTTTACCATTTGCTTCATCGGGCATCCCGCACCAATTGGCGCTAATTGCGATACATCTCCAACCGCAACAACTTGTGCGCCAGCTTTGTCGGCCTGAGTTAATACTCGATGCATTGTTCTGGTATCGAACATAGCCGCCTCATCAATGACCAAAGCGGAGTCCTTGTCCATCGGGGGAATTGGACTTTGTTTCTGTTTCCAAGTTGATTTTCCGGCGGCTGCCCGGGCATACATGTTTGCATGGTGCTTGGCAGCTTTAATGGCTTTAGTTGAGCCTGATTTCTCCGTATGAAGCAAAAACTTTGCGGCCGTGGCAGACTCCATCCCCGTCTTTTGTTGAAGTTCCTGTACAGCTGCGCCACCCAACGAAATACCGATGACTTTTTTGCCTTGAAGCTTAAGTCCTTCAAAAATCGGCTTCAGGGTGGTGGATTTTCCCGAGCCCGCATATCCAGTTATACAGGTCAAAGAGCCTGTGTTTGTCAACGTTTTGCAAGTCGCCTGGACTTGTTCATCCGATAGATGCGGGTTGTTTTTTAGTACGGTATCAAGTTGATGTTGCTTAATTGGTTGGTTCTCTTTTTTGCTCAGCTTGTCGATCATTTCAATGACCTCCTTCTCTAACTTCCACATCTCCTTGGTGGTGAAAATTTGCTGTTGGTCTTTGTCTTGGACAACAACCAATTCTTGCGATCGCTTGAGCATAACATCGGCAACCTTAATGACATTTTTGCCTTCAATTGCAACGTCTTGGAGTTGCTCTGAGAATGCTCGGATGAAATCATGTCGCGTAAAAGTTGCAACGGAATCTGTCAGCTGTTCAGTAGCAGCATTGAAGGCCTCAATTAATCGAGCCTTACTAACTGGCTGAGGTTTCTTTCCAAGCGCATTCGCAATTGTTTCAGGCGTAACGCCGAAGTTAGCAGCATCCTTGAGCCACTTCTCTTCAAGTTGAGCGAGTGTCAACTCGTGTGTTTTCGTTTTCCGAGTCCGTAAGTTCGCTGCTTGCCTGGCGCGTGGATCAGAAGTGGAAGCGCCGCTCATTTCGGTCGCTTCAAGAAGCTCCGTACGCCGTGAAGACCAGTGTTTCTTCAGCTTTTGGCAAACACCTTCAATACCAAACCAACCAAGGTGCTTGTCTTTTTTGAGGTACTTGTCTTTTTCGATAGGACGAAATGCCCTGATGCCGAGTTCTTTTTGCAATTTGGAAAAGAGACTGTTCCGAAAAAGCGGCCCCAGTGTACGAATGAAGGGCATCAGCATGCGGCTGTCGATCTTCATCACTTTTCCATCCTTGCCAACTATCATGTTTGGGCAAACGACGTGGAAGTGAAGGTTTGGATCGTTCTCGTTTCTCGCAGTGAAGTGGGTGAATATCGAATACACTAGATCCCCGAGTTCGCGATTTTCTCCATGAAGACCGCGTCGAATGAGCGGGAGCTCAGCCTCAAGCAGTTTCATTGAGTCTTTGACGGCTTCCATCGCAGCTTCGAGCAAAATTGGGCGCAGTGGCTTTAGTAGAAGCCATATCATGCTGACCTCTTTTGGCGGCGTAAAGGCGATATCGAAACCCGGCATGTGATCGGTGCGTTGCCTTTTCTTCCGCCTGGATATTGGCTTCTTGTCGTTTCGGTCGCCACCCTTCTCTTCGAATTCGCGGCTAGAAGTTGGCGAGATCTTGTCTGAAAGGTCTTTTTCTTTCTTCTGTTTCTGAATTTTAGTAAGTTGCTTTTTCCCATCCGGTGATTTTCCACGCAGCATATTGAAGAGCTGCTTTGGAGTCACCTTACCTTGTAGTCCAAGAGCCGCAGCACCATTTCCAACCCACTGACCTGGACCTTCAGTTCCATCACCTTCTGCGTCGAAATAGTAGTCCACTGCCGCGTCGACAATCTTTGCGTTCGTTTGCTTCACCTTGTCAGGCTTTGCTTCCCTAGGGTCGTCGTCGTTGCTAGTCGCCGATTCTATGGAACGCAAATGTCCACCGCTTCCCGTATAGTATTCGACAATCGAGGCGATTCCGTCTTTGTCAGTTGCCGTAAACATTTTGATAGTTGCTACCACAGGATTAGTCCATTAACTTTGAGATGGCGAGGGCGTTGGCTTTTTCCGGTTCCATTTGGCCGATGTGCGTTAGGAGCAGGTACAGCGAGCGGGTTTGATTGATCCGCAATTTTTCGATGGATGTCGCCAGATTCTGGAGCTGTTGCTTGATAGCGAGCAGTTCCTCCACGGTCTCCGAATGTGGACGGTGACGCTCCGCAATCACTAGCCCCCTCGCCCATAGTCCTGGAGTCGAGTTCATCTCACACGCTCGCTCATGCATAAAATCAAAGACTTCCGTATCCACCCTAAATCCGATGTTTTTCGATCTGTTATTGCGTGCCATGTGTTTACACTTTTGTTAACGCGGTTTTTGCCTGGAAATACTAGTGAATTGGATTGTTTTTTGCATTCATGCTTGCAATGTCTGCCTAGGTGTAAATATGTCAAGTTTCTCGTCTCAGTCATTCACCACATCGCCTCTGTCTAGCCAACGACTAACTAGTCGTAGGTCCTCAAAGACGTGCGGCGTCTTCTTTCTTTCTTCTTTCGGGATCGAGACGTAATGTTGGAATTCATCATCCCAGTAGTGAGCGACGATTGTGGCAATTGCGTCGCGGATCAATTTGGGTATCCGAGCTGTGCCCTTTCGTTTGTCTCTACTTGGATTTGTCTGATTCATAGCCTTACGCCTCAATCCATCGTTTACTACTAAGTGACGTGGTGGTGAAACTCTGCCTCGGAAAGGTCCGGCCATTCTGCCACCCCTTCGCAAACGACAAAAACGTCATTCTGTCGTTTTTCGTCGCGTGTCTCAGCCCTACCCCTACCCGCGAAAAAAGCTACCATTCACCACGTTTACAAAGTTGTTCAAGCTTGGTCTTCGTATCCGAGCATTACCGTGACGACGATTTTGCCTTTTTCATCGGGTCCTACGGTGACACGAATTTCAATTTGCTTCTGCTCGCCAGTTTCCGCCTCTACACTAACAATGAGTCGGTGGTCAAAAGCTGGCGTTTGGTCGAGTTCAAATTGAACTCTGCCAAGCAATGCAAACAACCTCTCTATCTCTTCTTCTTTCTTGTGCGGTACAGCGATAAGTTGAGCCCAAGCGGAGGCGGTTATGGCGACAGACAAGCAAATACCAAGCTGTCTTGCACTCTGCGACACATCAATCAATTGGCCGTCACTAATCGCTTCCGCTCGGGTGTATACGCTTCCATATGCATCTTCTGCCGTGAGTGAATTCGCAACCGTGTCAAAGTCATGACCACGCAAAGCCCTCAAAATATCGCTGTAACTCATTACGTTGAATTTCATCTTTCTTTCCTCCTTATTCTTCGTTCTCTGTTTTGCCTTCTTCGCGCCGGTGCATGAATTCAAGAGCGCACCTTAAACACTCCGCTGCGCTCACTGCATCAACCACCCCGTTAAGGACATTCGAGTCGTGCCAAGTCATATCAGCCGCCCTGTAACGCCTAACCAAAGCAAGGTTTGAAAAAACCTGCCCCCCTTCGGCTGCTGGGTTCTCGAACAGCGAAAGCTTGACGCTGCCGACTCGCTTCATGAACACAGGTGCTTTTCCCTTCGCTTGTTCTTCCTTTCCCTTCTTCATCATTTCGTCTCCTAAAATGAAACTTGCAACGTTACCCCTGCATCCTAGTGCCTTGGTGTGTGGGCGGTCTTGGAATTTGGGAGCGCAATGGCAGGTAGCGAGCCAACGGAGAGCGATAGCTGGTCTGCGCCGAAGGGCCCCAGTGCGGTGACGCGGTAGACTGGAATCCTGAGCCGCTCTGCGACAGCGCGAAAGCAAGACTGCAATTCTCCAGACGTGTTGACCTTCTGGAATGAGCCACCAGTCTCAGCGGCAAGGCGGCGCAGAAGTGGTTCGTCAATGTCACCTCTATCCAGTACCAGCACGTGGACTGGAATTCGACTCTCCGCGTACATCGAAATGATTCGATCCACACGTTGCGGTGCACTCCCGCTACTGTCTCGACCGTCAGTAAAAAGAACGGTGGAACGGGGCTCGGGTACTTGGAGCAAGTCTTGATGGTTTGTTTCAAGAGCTTGGTAAAGCGAAGTGCTTCCGTCCGCTTTGAGCGAGTCAATTGCTCTTTCGTGGATGGCGGCATCAATCGACCAAGGTGAAATCTGTCTCACCGCAGTTGAAAATTCAGTTACTTTGACCAGGCACGGATTCGCCGATTCGCGGACCAATTGCTTTGCTCCGACCTGGAGGTTGTTAAACTCTTTTCCTGCCATCGAAGTAGAGGTGTCGAGTAAGGCACTCAAACTATGGTTACCTCGCATGACTGAACTCTCCTCAACTCGCAAGCCATGTATAGAGCGTCCTCCGCCCATAAGGTCAAAGTCGCCTCGGCTGAGCCCACTGATAAAGTCACCAGACGCGTCGCGTACAGCAACGTGAAGAATCGACGACGTCTTAAAGTTTTCTCGTCCAACGACCGATACCATGGTTCCCAATGGTACCTTCTTCATGCTCGGGATCTTCGCTTTGCGTTCCTGAATCTCCTGTGTATCAAGTCCCCAAGCCAGTGCATACTTTTCGGCCTGTAAAAGTATGCGAGTCGCCATGGCCGGATTGTCGGCAACGAAGTCTGCGAATTGGATAAGCTGCTTCAAGTGCTGTTGTTTGAGTTCGGTGTGCGAAGCGCTCGCTGAGTTTGCCGCAATAAGTTGTTGGTTACGTTCTGCTTCCGACCGTTCCAAGGTTGCAGCAGCCGCGTCTAGATCGTGATGAGCTACCGTCAGTAAACTCTCGGTGCTGGAAACTTTGGCGAGCGAATCACCAAGCTGCGTTTGCAGCGCGGTACTTTGAATGCAGCCCTTCGTGACCAGTACGAGCAGCATAACGGCAAAGATGATCGAGGTGACGTTTAGTTTCGGTCGATCAGACAACTTTGCGGCGCGTTGCTTTTCACGGATTTGCTTTTGACCGTGGGGCCGCTCGGGAAGCTGCAAGGTGTATCCATTGTTGACGGTGTAGTTCATTTCGTTGGTCCTTAAGCGTTCAGGTAAAGTTTTAAAGGGAAGATTGATTGGCAAGCTTGAAGTCGTTGCCTTCAATCAGTACGCCCGCGCGGGCAACATAATCCGTTTCCCCAGGAAAGAAATTCCGGTGCGTAGGCAGATTCAAAACCTCCCTCAGTTCATGCTCAAGTGACCCGTAAATGATCTCATGAATCGATTTCGGGAAGCGGAAGCGGAAGCGGAGCACGTT